>DASVMH010000148.1:0-2155 GCA_036384455.1 Marmoricola sp.
TTCGGCGAGCCCTGCCGTTCGGCGCGGCTGATCGGTCAGATCCTGCAGCGTCGCGGCTGGTCGGGTCATATCCGGCGCTGTTCCAAGTGCTGACAGAGCAAAGCTTCGTAGATCCCGTTCACCTGGTGGCTGGAATCTACGAAACTCCCCCCAACCATCAGGGGAGCTAATGCGTCGGGGTGGGTGAGAAGCGGATCGGTCGACACCGTGAGAGAGGGTGGGGGAGTGCGGGACGAGGCGGAGTTCGTCGAGTGGGCGAGCACGACGCAGCAGCGGTTGTACGCCACGGCGTACCTGTTGTGCGGCGATGCCCACCGCGCCGAGGACCTCGTGCAGGAGGGGTTGTCGAAGGTCGCGCTGAAATGGCGCAGCCTGCAGCACGGCAACCCCGGGGCGTACGCCCGGCGGGTGATCGTCAACGCCAACATCTCCTGGTGGCGCAAACATCGCCGCGAGCGGCTGACCGATCCGCCGGGGCAGAGCGCGCCCGCGGCCGACGTGGAGACCGCGATGGTCGTGCAGCGGGCGCTGCAACGGCTGACCGAGCGGCAGCGGGCGGTGCTGGTGCTGCGGCACTTCGACGACCTGTCCGTGGAGGAGACCGCGCGGGTGCTCGGCGTGAGCGCCGGGACCGTGAAGAGCCAGACCCACGCCGCACTCGAACGACTGCGCACCGGCGCACCCGAACTGCTCGACCTGATGGGAGGCACCCGATGAGCGAACCGATGCGTGGCCCGAAGGACAACAATGTGGGCGACCTGCTCGAGCGGGCCATCCGAGACCTGCCGCACATTGACCTCGTCGGCGGTGCGCTCAGCCGCGCGGGGCGTGCCCGCAAGCGTCGTCGTGCTGCCGTCGCCGGTGGCGTTGCCGCCGCCGTGGCTGCGGCGGTCGGCATCTCCGTCGCGCTGCAACCGGGCGCGACCAAACCCGTGCCGACCCACCAGATCCACACTCCGAAGGTCTTCTGGGCACCGGAGCTGCCGGCCGACATCATCGAGCCGTCGCTCGATCTCGCGAAAGCGCTGCGCGCACCCGCGGATGTGAAGGGGCTGCCGACCTCGTTGACCCCGCACGACGCCGTGGACACCCCGCTCAAGCAGGCGCTGATGGTGACGAAGCAGCGACGCGGCGACCAGAAGGTCTTCTACGCCCTCGACACGTCGCTGAAGTGGCACAGACTGCACGTCGACGCACCCGCCGACATCGGCAACGGTCTCGGCCCCATGCTCGACACCAACGCACTCTCACCCGATGGCACCGAGGTGGCGCTGCGGGGAGCGAAGAACATGTACGTCGTCGACCTCGCCACCGGGCGAACGACCGCCAAAGCCTCCGGCGGCGGCTTCACCGCGCAGTGGAGCGGTGGCCACATCCTCACCGTCGCCGAGGATTTCCGGGCCCAGCAGACCTCCGACGGCACCACGTTGATCACCGTCGGCAAGGGCGGGTTCACCGAGAAGCGCAACGGCTCGCTCCTGGTCCGTGCGAAGGTACGGCCGCGGGATTCGTACGGCGCGATGAACCCCGTCGCGACGAAGGACCACCTCGGCGTCTACGCCGATCCCACGTTCACCGGACGCAAGCACTCGCCCGGTCCCGGGCTGCTCGTCCTCGATCGGCCGTCGTACGGTGGCGTCGCGTTCCTCCCGCTGTCCGGCTGGAACGACGACTTCTTCCGCGGCGCCGATCGCACGGCCGTCGTCCCGCACGGTTGGTTGGACCAGGACACGCTGTTGTTCTCCGACGCCACGGACAGCTTCCACTCGCACCCGCCGGAGGCCAAGGTCGTGCACTACCTCCTCTGGAACACCGACACCGGCACGGTCACGCACGTCGCTTCGGTGGACCAGTACTGGCGCGACTCGAGCTGGGCGAGCCGGGTGTTGGATCGCTGAGGCTTCGACACCGCGGCTCCCCATCCGTCACACTGGTCACGTGGAGAGTTTCGCGTCCGCCTATGCGCACGGGTTCGCGCGGGTTGCCGCCTGCACGGTGCCGGTGGCGATCGCCGACCCGGCGACCAACGCTGCCACGGTGATCGCACAGGCCAAGGAGTGCCACGGCGACGGTGTGGCGGTCGCGATCTTCCCGGAGCTGTGCCTGACCGGCTACGCGATCGACGACCTGGTCCTCCAGGACACGGTGTTGGATG
>DASVMH010000149.1:0-4422 GCA_036384455.1 Marmoricola sp.
TACGACCGCGCCGGGGCGATGGAGGACATGATCCAGAGCCACCTGCTCCAGGTCCTCGGGATGTTGATGATGGAGCCGCCGGCGAGCCTCGACGAGGCCGACCTGCGTGACGGCAAGGCGGCGGTGCTGCGCGCGACGCACATCTACGGCGACGATCCGTTGAAGTACGCGAAGCGGGCCCGCTACACCGCCGGGACGATCGGGCGGCGCAAGGTGCCGGCGTACACCCGCGAGCCGGGTGTCGACCCGCGGCGGCGCACCGAGACGCTGGCCGAGCTCACCCTCGAGGTACGCAACTGGCGCTGGGCCGGAGTGCCGGTCCGGGTGCGCTCGGGCAAGTCGTTGGGGCGGGCGCGCAAGGAGATCGTGGTGACCTTCAAGCCACCGAGCCACCTCCCGCGGGGCTTCCGTGGCTCCGACCTGCCCACGAGGCTGCACATCGGGCTGAGCCCGACCCGGCTGGTGCTCGGCCTCGACGTCAACGGTCCGGGCGATCCCTTCGACCTCGACTGGGTCGAGCTCGAGGCGGATCTCGGTCCGGGCGACCTCGCGTCGTACGGACAGGTGCTTGCGGGTGTGCTCGACGCCGATCCGACGCTCTCCGTACGCGGCGACACCGCCGAGCAGTGCTGGCGCATCGTCGAGCCGGTGCTCAAGGCGTGGCGCGCGAACAAGGTGCCGATGGAGACCTATCCCGCCGGCAGCGCCGGGCCGAAGGACTGGTCGACGAGCGTCAGCGGCTGAGCGACTCCGCGCGGGCCTTGAGCCCCGCCGCGTGCCGGGCGAAGCCTTCGGCGACGCGGCCGGGACCGGCGAAACGCACGAGCGGTCCGCGGAACTCCTCGACCGTGGCGTAGTGGGTGCGCCCGTCGGGCAGCGCCGTCAGCCGCTGGTATCGGGTACCGCGGACCAGGCCGAGGCGCGCGGGCATCCCCTCATAGACGTACGCCAGGCAGGCGCTCCCGTCGGCCGGTGGCGTGATCTCGCTGATCCGCTCGGGGGAGACGACCGTCGAGCCGTTGGCCCAGCGCACATGGAGTCGGATCGGCTGGCCGACATGCGGTTCGCCGGTGCACTCGACGCGCTCGACGAACGGGTTCCACTCGCCGTACGAGCCGACGTCGAGCATCACCGCCCAGACGTGCTCGAGGGGTGCGTCGATGTCGATCTCGGCGCCCGGGTCGGCACCACTCACCAGTGGACGCCCTTGAGGGCCCTCGCCAGCAGCATCTGCCCGCTCTCCGACTTGCCCTCTGCGGGGTCCTGACCCTTGGCGGCCGCGGAGTCGGGGAACACCTGGTACGCCATGTGCAGGATCCGGAACGCGGCCTTCGGCGCCAGCGTGTGTGCGAGCGCGCCGAGGTTGCCGGTGAGGGTGTTGATCTCGTGGGGCTTGTCCACCATCGCGGTGATGACCATGCCGGCGGCCTGGGCGGGGCTGATGGTCGGGAACCGGTCGTAGAGCTTGGTCGGCGCGATCATCGGGGTCCGCACGAGCGGCATGTGGATGCTGGTGAACGAGACGCCGTCGCCGACGAGCTCGGAGCTGACCACGTTGCTCCATGCATCCAGGGCCGCCTTGGAGGCGACGTACGCACTGAAGCGCGGCGGGTTGGTCAGCACGCCGATCGACGACACGTTCACGACGTGCCCGGACTTCTGCTGGCGCATCTTCGGCAGAAGGCCCATCACGAGCCGGATCGCGCCGAAGTAGTTGAGCTGCATGGTCCGTTCGAAGTCGTGGAAGCGGTCCTCGCTGAGCTTCAACGAGCGCCGGATCGATCGCCCGGCGTTGTTGACCACGAAGTCGATGTGGTCGAAATCCTCACAGAGCGTCTTCGTGAGGGTGTCGATCGCGTTGAGGTCGGAGAGGTCGCAGGGGTAGGAGTGCGCGGTCCCGCCCTGCATCTCGATGATGGTCTGGGTGGCCTCGAGCTTCTCCCGGCCACGCGCGATCAGGATCGGGATCGCGCCGACCTTGGCGACCTGCACGGCCGTGACCAGGCCGATGCCCGAGGAGGCGCCGGTGATGACGACGGTCTTGCCCTTGAGCGCCTCGACGGTCGCCTTGTCGGACGTGATCGCGTCGTCGAGGTACTCCTCCCAGTAGGACCACAGCGTGCCGGCGTAGGACTCGAGGTCGGGCACCGCGATGCCGCTGCCGGCGAGCGCCTTCTCCGTACGACGGGTCGCGTACACCGTCGGGAAGGACGCGTGTTCGAGAACCTCCGCCGGGACGCCGAGGCGACCCAGGGTCTGGTCGAGCGCGACCTGGGAGACCGGGTTGCGCAGCGCGAGGTTCATCAGGTTCCGCGGCTTGAGCGGGGAGGGGAGCATGGACGTCGGGATCTTCCCCGTCACGGACCGGTCGATCGGGACCGCGAACTTCGGGGCGCCGGCGGCCGCCGCGAACAGGTTGATCATCTCGATGCTGTTCTGCGGCTCGGGGTTGACCAGGTGGAACGCCTCACCGTCGTGTCCGGGCACGTGGGCGAGGTACTCCATCGCCTTGGCGACGTAATCGACCGGCACGACGTTGGTGTCACCGAGGTCGATGCCGACCAGCGGGAGCCACCCCGGGAGCAGGTCGCGCATCTTCTTGAGCAGCGAGAAGAAGTAGTAGGGGCCGTCGATCTTGTCGATCGCGCCGGTCTGGGAGTGACCGACCACGACGGCCGGCCGATAGACGCGCCACGGCGTCGGGCATTCCTCGCGGACGATCTTCTCGGACTCGAACTTCGTGCGGTGGTACGCCGAGGGCAGCTTCTGGCCCTCGTCGAACATCGTCTCGTCGAAGAGCCCTTCGTACTCGCCGGACGCGGCCACCGACGACACCTGGTGGAAGCAGCCCACGTCGAGGGCGCCGGCGAGCGACAGGGCGGCTCGGGTCCCGCCGACGTTGAGCTTCTCGTTCATCTCGTCCGACGCGGTCATGTCGTAGATCGCGGCGAGGTGAAAGAAGTGCTCGATGTCGCCACGGTTCTGCGAGATCCAGGCCTCGTCGACGCCGAGGCGGTCCCTGCCCAGATCACCGATGATCGGCACGATCCGGTCGCCCGCGTCCCACTCGCGCGCGTAGAGCTCGAGGCGGCCGAGCGAGGACTCGCGGCACAGCACGTAGATCGTGCCCTCGCGGTTCGCGACCAGTTCCTTGATCAGGTTGCGACCGATGAAGCCGGTTGCGCCTGTGACGAAGTAAGCCATGCCAGATCCACATCCTCGAGGTGCTCGTGCGCCCGCTGGGCCGGTGCTCTTCCATTCAACCTGCTTCGCCCGGCACCGTCACGGGAGAGCCTTAGGTTACCCGCAAGTAACATATCGTGTCGACGTGACGTCGGTCATGCAATCCAGGCATCCTCGTGCCCATGTCAGATGTTGCGGCGCCTGCCGAAACCATCGCCGGCCCTGATCCGGTCGCACCGTCGTTGTCCGTGAGGCGCCGCAACCTGGCCTTCGCCACGGTGGCGATGGGAATGCTGCTCGCAGCCCTGGACTCGACGATCGTCTCCACGGCACTGCCCACCATCGTCGGCGACCTCGGCGGCGCCGAGCACATGAGCTGGGTGGTCACGTCCTACATGCTCACCCAGACGATCGCGACGGTCCTGGCGGGCAAGTTCGGGGACCTCTTCGGCCGCAAGCTGATCTTCCAGCTGAGCTGCGTGATCTTCGTGGTCGCGTCGTTCCTGTGCGGCTTCTCGCACACGATGACATGGCTGATCGTCATGCGTGGGGTGCAGGGGATCGGCGGCGGCGGACTGACCGTGACGGCCACGGCCGTGATCGCCGACATCATCCCGCTGCGCGACCGCGGCCGCTACCAGGGGGCGATCGGCGCCGTGTTCGGGGTGACGACCGTGATCGGTCCGCTGCTCGGCGGCCTCTTCACCGACCACCTGTCGTGGCACTGGGTCTTCTACATCAACGTGCCGCTGGGCATCGGGGTGATCGTGCTCGCTTCGTCGACGTTGCCGGTCGTACGTGCGGCCGTGCGGCCGATGATCGACTACCTCGGTATCGCACTGGTGGCCGTCGGCGCGGGCGCGCTGATCCTCGCGACGAGCTGGGGCGGTGTCCAGTACGCCTGGGGGTCGCCCACCATCATCGGACTCTTCGTGGGTGCCGTGATCGCGATCGTGCTCTTCTGCATCGTCGAGGTGCGGGCCAACGATCCGATCCTGCCCATGCGGCTGTTCCGCGGGCGCGTGTTCTCCGTATGCGTCGTGCTGGCCTTCGTCGTCGGCTTCGCGCTGCTCGGAGCGATGACGTTCCTGCCCACCTATCTGCAATATGTCCACGGGGTATCGGCGACGTCGTCGGGGCTGCGCACGCTGCCGATGGTGGTCGGCCTGCTGGTCGCGAGCATCAGCGCGGGCAACGTGGTGAGCCGCACCGGCACGTACAAGCCGTTCCCGATCGTGG
>DASVMH010000150.1:0-8888 GCA_036384455.1 Marmoricola sp.
GCGTGCGTGAGCGCATCCATCACGAGTGCGTACGTCACCGGGTCGATGGTGCCGATGAGGAGGTGCTCGTCGACATCGGTCGAGCAGATGCTCTGGGTGGCGACGTTCGTGACGTTGTGGCCGCCCCGGACCGCTGAGGAAGGATGCGGCCCCTTGGCCGGCTGCACCACCTCGTCGGTGTGCGAATAGATCTCCGTGTACGAGATCTGCGGGAACGTCTCGCGGCGACTGTTCAACGCCTTGATGAAGTTCGAGCCGGCCTGCTGCTGCCACGACGCGGCCGTGCAGGTCGCCTTCCCGTCCTTGCAACCCAGGCCCGCGGTGGTGCCGTGGTTGGAGCCGGCCATGCCGATCACGTCGGTTACGAGTGTGCGGGTGCCGGGCCAGAACCGCAGCGCCCAGCGCATCGACATGCCGCCCTGGCTGTGCCCCATCACGGCGATCTTGCGGTGCGTACGACGATGCAGGGTGCGGATGCCACGGACGATGTATTCCCCGACCCGCTGGATGTCACCGAGCGTGTGCTGCGGCATCGTGATCGTGCACCACGGCCGCTTCTGCTTCGTGAACGCGCGCTCGTAGTTCCAGGAGTAGTTCTGCTTCGGCGTCACCCCCGTCGCGGGGATCAGCAGCACGGGCTCCTTGTGGTTCGCGACGTACGGACCGTGACACAGCAGGGCCTTCTTGAACGTCTTCACCGAGACGTGCAGGGCCGGCCCGGGCCTGTCGAGCGGGGCGTACCGGCTGCCGGCCGCCGTGGCCGGCGCCACCGGGAGGGTGATCGCGAGTGCGGCGACCAGCGCGAGTAGGCGGATGCGCATGGGTCAGTGTCGCACCTCGCTGGAAGCCTGCAATTGTCGAGTTGTGACACAGATCCGGGCGGATCGGGCGTCACAACCCCGCAATTGCCCGCATTGGGCGGGGGGCGGGCGAGTCAGGCGGCCAGCGCCGCTTCGCGGCGCTGCATCTGCCGACGCCGGGCGTCGTACGCGCGCCGCACCTTCGGCCCACCGGTCGCGAGCTTCCAGAGGAGCGAGAACTGCTTGGGAGCGTTGGTGGCGTTGGTGTCCTCGACCCAGCCGTTGGGCAGCGAGAGCCGGACCACCTTGTGCCAGGCCGACGCGACCTGTTGGGGCAGCGAACCGGTGACGTAGGGCAGGTCGTACTTCTCGAACAACGCCTGCACCTGCGGGGCGATCTCCTGGTAGCGGTTGCTCGGCAGGTCGGGGAAGAGGTGGTGCTCGATCTGGAAGGACAGGTTGCCGGTCGCGATGTGCATGGCCTTGGAGCCGGAGATGTTGGCCGAGCCGAGCATCTGGCGCAGGTACCACTGGCCGCGGGTCTCGTCGGCGGGGATCGCGGCGCGCTCGAAGGTCTCGACGCCCTCGGGGAAGTGACCGCACATGATCACCGAGTGGCTCCACACGTTGCGGATCAGGTTGGCGGTGAAGTTCGCGGCCAGGGTCGGCAGCGCGGAGCCGGTCGGCAGCGCGAGCAACGGGTGCACGACGTAGTCCTTGGTGGCCTGGCGGCGGATCTTGGCGATCGTCTTCTTGGTGTTGGCCTTGAACTTCTCGCTCCGCTTTTCCTTGGGGATGCGGAGGTTCTTGCCGAGCTCGAGGTCATAGGCCGCGATGCCGTACTCGAAGAAGCAGGCGTTGATGAAGTTCCACAGCGGCTGGGCGAGGTACATCGGGTGCCAGCGCTGGTCCTCGTCGACGCGCATGATGCCGTAGCCGAGGTCGTTGTCCTTGCCGATGATGTTCGTGTACGTGTGGTGCAACTCGTTGTGGCTGTGCTTCCAGCCTTCGGCGGTCGAGGCGTTGTCCCACTCCCAGGTGGTCGAGTGGATCTTCGGGTCACGCATCCAGTCCCACTGGCCGTGCATGACGTTGTGGCCGATCTCCATGTTCTCCAGGATCTTCGCCACCGACAGGCCCGCAGTCCCGACGAACCATGCCGGCGGGAAGATGCTGGCCAGCAGCACCGCGCGCGACGCGAGCTCGAGCTTGCGCTGCACGTCGACGACCTTGCGGATGTACGCCGCGTCGCTCGCGCCCCGCGACTCGATCACCGAGGCGCGGATGGCGTCGAGCTCGACACCGAGCTGCTCGATGTCCTCAGGGGTGAGGTGGGTGGTCGGGTTGTCGGCCCTCTTGCTCATGACGGTCATCTGGGGACTCCTTCTCAGAGGTCGATGCGGCACGGTCCGGCCGCGGCGGAGATGCAGGTCTGGATGGGGACGCCCTCGTCGCCGGTCTCTCCGGCGATGGCGGTGGTGATGTCACCCGAGCGCAGGTCGCGAACGGCGCCCTCGCGCAGCGGCACGACGCAGCCGAAGCACACGCCCATGCGACACCCCGACGGCATCAGCACGCCGGCGGCCTCACCGGCCTCGAGCAGCGGGGTCGCGCCGTCGGCCTCGACGGTGACGTCGGAATCGCTGAACAGCACGGTCCCGCCCTCACCGACGGAGACGAAGCTCGGCCGGAACTGCTCGGTGAACAGCGTCAGGCCGTGCGCCTCGTGATGGGCGGCCAGGGCGTCGAGCAGACCACCGGGCCCGCAGGCGTACGTGGTGCGCTCGGCGAGGTCGGGGACGAGTGCGGGGAGCTCCTCGACGTCGAGGACCCCGTGCACGTCGTCGTAGCGGTCGATCAGGTGGATCGCGCCGGCCGCGTCGAGCTGTTCGAGGTGGTCGATGAAGATCGAGTCGGGCTTGGAGGGGGCGACGTGCACGACGGTGATGTCGTACGTGCTGCGCAGCAGCACGCCCTCGTCGGTGACCGGGAACAGGTTGCGCAGCATGCCGATCACCGGAGTGATGCCGGAGCCGGCGGTGACGAAGAGGAGCTTCGCCGGAGCCGCCCCGAGCACGAACTCCCCGGCCGCCTGCTCCAGGTGCACGAGCGTGCCGACCGGGCAGTGATGCACGAGATGGTTGCTCACCACACCGTCAGGGACCGCCTTGACGGTGATCGAGATGAGTCCGTCGCCGCGAGGGCCGTGGGTCAGGGAATACGCCCTCCACTGGCGTACTCCGTCGACGTCGATGCCGATGCGGACGTACTGCCCGGGGACGTGGCCGGCCCAGTCGGCGCCGGGCTTGAGCAGGATCGTGGCGGCGTCCGCGGTCTCGGGGTGCACGGCGACGATGCGCGCACGCAGGTCGGCGCCGCTGCGCAGCGGCGCGAACAGATCGAGGTAGTCCGCCGGCAGCAGCGGCGTGGTGGCCGCCTCGACGACGCGGGTGATCCGGTGGCGCATGCGCAACGGTGGCGCGGCTGCGGGCCGGGTCTCGGTCAGGCTCATGGAACCATGATCACCCGCGCGATGGCATAAACTCATGGCCTACAGACGTGAATCTGGCGCTCAACTTTGTTCGGAACGGATAAATCATGGAGGAGCTGCGGTTCTCCGCCCAGGTCGTGGCGGCGATGCGTGCCGAGTTGGCCCGCGTTTCCGATGCGGTCGTCCAGGCAGTGGTGGCTGAGGTGCCGAGCTACTCCCGCGCCTTCTCCGGGCCGATGGGCGACACCATCCGGCAGGCCGTCGGGATGGCGCTCGCCGGTTTCTTGGACCGGGTCGACCTGGCCCACGATCCCGAGCGGGACATCTCCGAGGTGGTCCGGCAGGGGGCGTACGACCTGGGGCGTGGCGAGGCCCGCTCGGGCCGCACGATGGACGCGCTGCTCTCGGCCTACCGCGTCGGCGCGAGGGTGGCCTGGCACGAGCTCGCCCGCCCCGCTGTGACCAGTGGGATGTCGAGCGAGCGGGTGATGGTCTTCGCCGAGATGGTCTTCGCCTACATCGACGACCTGTCCGCGGTCAGCGTCGCGGGTCACAGCGACGAGTTGGAGACGACAGGACGGGTACGGCAGCGGTTGCTGGAGCGCCTCGCGGGGCTGTTGGTCGACGGCGCCGAGCCCGACGTGCTCCTCTCCGCGGCGCGGCGTGCGGAGTGGGACCCGCCGGAGACCCTGACGGCGGTGCTGGTGCCCTCCGCCCGGATGAGAGCCGTGATCACGGCGCTGGGTGCGGTCGGGGCGCGCTCACTCGTTGTCGCCGGGGACCGACCGGTGTTCGGGGAGTCCGGCAACACCGCCGGCCTGTTGATCCCCGACGCCAAGCGCGGTGTGCTCATGCGCGTCCTGCGTCAGGACCGTGCCGTCATCGGCCCGACGGTGGAGTGGCTGCAGGCCGCGGCGTCGTTCCGGCGTGCGCTCCTGGCCCGCGCCCTCGTCGGCGCCGAGGCGACCATCGACACCGACGAGCATCTCTTGGAACTGGTCCGTCGCGCCGACACGCGGGCCCTCGATGACCTGCGTGCCCGCGCCCTCGCGCCCCTGGACGACCTCAAGCCGGCGGCGCGAGCCAAGCTCGAGGAGACCCTGCGCGCGTGGCTGTTGTGCCAGGGCCGTCGCGACGCAGTCGCCGAGATGCTGTTCGTGCATCCCCAGACGGTGCGCTACCGGATGGGCCAGATCCGCGAGCTCTTCGGTGACCGGCTCACCGACCCCGCGACCGTCGCCGAGCTCGTTGTCGCGCTCGGCCCGCCGGAGGATCAGCGGGCGGATCAGAAGGTGTAGCTGACTCCGGTCAGGTCCTGGCTGAGGTCCCAGAGGCGGTCGCCGAGGTCGTCGTTGCGGGCGTGCTTGCTGAGCTTCGCAGGACCGATCGGTCCGCGCCACTCGCCCATCCGGGTCGGCCCGGTGTAGGAACCCGGCTCAGCCACCGTCGCGGCGTACAGGCTTGGATTGGCGCCGGCCGCCGCCGACTGGAAGATCACCTTGGTGAAGTACGGCGCGGTCACCCGGATCAGCGGGTTGGCACCCATGCCGTTGGGGTCGGCCACCAGTTCGGTCGCCGAGACACCGGGATGTGCGCCGGCCGAGGTCAGCTTCGAGCCGGCCGCCTCGGCACGCCGCTGGAGTGCACGTGCGAAGAGCAGGTTCGCGAGCTTGGAGTTGCCGTAGTACGCCTGCGCGCGATATCCCTTCTCCGGGTTGGCCTCGAGCACCTTCTCGTTGCCCTGGTGGTGGGCGACCGAGGCGACCGTCACGACCCGCGGCGCATCCGCGGCGAGCAGCGCCGGGAGCAGCCGTCCGGTCAACGCGAAGTGGCCGAGGTGGTTGGTCCCGAACATCAGCTCGTGCCCGTCCTCGGTGGTCCGGTACTTCGGCGGGGTCATCACGCCGGCGTTGTTGACGAGCAGATCGAGCGGCCCCTCCCACCGCTCCGCGAAGTCCTGCACGGATCCCTGGGACGCGAGGTCGAGTTGCTCCACGCGCGGCGAACCGGCCATCTTCGCGGCGGCCTGCGCGCCCGAGTCGACGTTGCGGCAGGCCAGCACGACCTCGGCACCGTGGGCGGCGAGCTCACGGGCGGTGTGGAAACCGATGCCGGAATTGGCGCCGGTGACGACGGCCGTGAGCCCCGTCAGGTCGGGTAGTTCGCGTGCGGTCCAAGCCATGGTCGGTCCTTCAGCTCACGAATTCGTTGGCGCGGGTCAGGTCGTCCTCGAAGTCGACCTCGACGATCTGGAAGTCGGAGATGTCGACGGCCTCGACGCTGACCCCGTCCTTCTCGATGGCGAGCTCGATGCCGCGCTCGAAGTAGTCGAGGTCGTCGCACTCGGCCAGCCGTGCGATCAGCGCCGCCTTGTCGTCGGCCGCGATGTAGTTGATCCCGACGGCCTCACCGAGGCCGCCGACCACGGTCTTGGAGAGCTCGGCGATGTGACCGGTCTCGTCGAGGGTGTACTTGACCTCCTCCTCGGCGACCGAGTCGGTGTTGACCAGGACGAAGCTCTTGCCGGCAGCGATCCGCTCGCGCACCACCTCGAGCACCCGCGGGTCGAACACGACGTCGCCGTTCATCCACAGCACGCCGCCGGGTTGGGAGAGCCGCAGCGCCTTGAGCAGGCTGCGGTTGGTGTTGGTCGAGTCGTAGACCTCGTTGTAGACGAAGCTGATGTCCGGCATCGCCTCGATCACCAGGTCGAGCTTGAAACCGACGACCGCGGTGATGAACACCTCGTCGCCGTACGCACCGCGCAGCTGGTCGACAGCGCGCCGCATGATCGTCTCTCCGCTGGACAGCGGCGTCAGCGGTTTCGGGTGCGGCTTGCCGAGGCGGGTACCCAGACCCGCCGCCAGGATCACGACCTGAATGGCCATGGACTCAGCTCCTCAAGGTGGTTCGAAGGACTCGTCATCGTAACGAGACCTCCCGGGCGGTTACCTACCGCTCCCGATCGGCTCGGCCGGTAGTGTCCAACCGTGCGACGCGTGCTGCTGGTGGTCCTCGGCGCCGTGCTGGTCAACCTGCCGCTCGTGCACAGCGCGTACGTCGAGCACCGGATCTCCACCGAGGGCCGTCATGCGACCGCGACCGTGAAGTCGCACGAGATCGTCGAGGGCCGCTACTTCGTGCACTTCCAGGTGCCCGACTCCAAGGGCGTGTACTCGGCGCGGGTGAGCCACGAGGCGTACGACGACGCGCTCGCGTCCGGGGAGATCGCGGTGACCGTGGTGCCCGGCCATCCGAACGAGAACAGGGTGCGCGGTGAGATCGACGGTCACGCGTTCGTCGTGCTCGCAGTCATCGGGGACCTGTTCCTCCTCTCCGCGATCGTCGCGTTGGTGATGCTGCGCCGTCGCAAACGACGGCGCACGGTGCTGATCGCTGAGTCCGACGTGGTGCCGTGCGACGGCGGTCCGGTGCACACCGATCTCGGGGATGGGCGGGCCCGGGTGCACGGCGTGGTGGTCGACGTCGGGCCGGGTTGGGTGGACCTGCGCGTCGACGACGCCGTCTTCCACGTGCTCACCGGCGAGTTGCGATGTCGAGCCGACCTGCGCCAGATCGCCTCGGTCGTCGGGACGGAGGCGCCATGAGCGCTTTACAAACAATTGGGCCTTGTCAAACGAGTTGACAAGCTCTAGCCTTTTGTAAAGCGGCATCGCGCTGCAGAGCAGGAGGACCCCGAGATGAACCCCGGATACCCCACTTCGACCGTCCAGGACGACATCCCCAACTCGACCGTGCCCGAGGGCAGCACGGCGATCTGGAAGGACAAGAAGCGCTACCTGTGGCTGATCGGCCTGGTCGTGCCGAGCCTGGCCTTCGTCGCGATCCTCGGTTTCAAGTTCACCGGCCTCGGCATCTGGTTCTGGATCGGCCCGATCGTGATCCTCGGAGTCGTCCCCGCCATCGACCTGGTGGCCGGGCTGGACCGCTCCAACCCGCCCGATGACGTGATCGAGCAGTTGGAGAACGACAAGTACTACCGCTGGATCACCTATCTCTTCCTGCCGATCCAGTACGCCGGCTTCATCGGTGCGATGTACCTCATCAGCGGTGGCAACCTCGGCGGCTGGTTCGACACCGACCTGTCCACGCTCGACAAGGTCGCGATCGCCATCTCGATCGGCTGCGTCGGCGGCATCGGCATCAACACCGCCCACGAGCTCGGCCACAAGCGCGAGGCCAACGAGCGCTGGCTCTCGAAGGTCGCACTGGCCCAGGTGGCGTACGGCCACTTCTACATCGAGCACAACCGCGGCCACCACGTGCGCGTCGCCACCCCCGAGGACCCCGCCAGCAGCCGGTTGGGTGAGAACTTCTACGAGTTCTGGCCGCGCACCGTCTCCGGCTCGCTGAAGAGCGCGTGGCGCCTGGAGAAGAAGCGGTACGCCCGCAAGCACACCCACCCCTTCCACGTCGGCAACGACGTCCTCAACGCCTGGGTGATGACGATCGTGCTGTGGGGTGCCCTCGTCGCCTGGCTCGGCGTCGGGATCCTGCCCTACCTCGTGCTGCAGGCCGTGATCGGCTTCTCGCTGTTGGAGGTCGTCAACTTCATGGAGCACTACGGGATGCTGCGCCAGAAGGTCGGCGTCGGCGAGCGCCAGCGCTACGAGCGCGTCGACCCCTCGCACTCCTGGAACTCCAACAACATCGCCACCAACGTGCTGCTCTACCACCTGCAGCGGCACAGCGACCACCACGCCAACCCGACCCGTCGCTACCAGACGTTGCGCGACTTCGAGGAGTCGCCGGTGCTGCCGACCGGGTACGCCGGGATGATCGTCCTCGCGCTGATCCCGCCGGTCTACCGCCGGGTGATGGACCACCGTGTCGTCGCCCACTTCGGCGGGGACGTGTCCAAGGCGAACATCAGCCCGCGCAAGCGGGACAGGATCCTGAAGAAGTACGGCGTGGCGGCACCTGCGACCGTCGGTGGAACGGCCGGGGACCGCGTCACGACGGACCTGACGCCAGGTGCGATCGAGAACGAGGTGCTGGCCGCCCGCTGCCCCGGTTGTGGCTACACCTACGAGGTCGCGGCAGGCAACGAGCTCGAGGGCTTCGCTGCCGGCACCGCCTGGAACGACATCCCCGAGGATTGGTGCTGCCCCGACTGCGGCGTGCGCGAGAAGGTCGACTTCGTCCCCGTCGAGCCGGCGGAGGTGGCGTGATGCGGATCGTCGTGGACCGGTCGCTGTGCGACGGACACGGGATGTGCGAGGCGATGGCGCACGAGTACTTCGAGCTCGACGACGACGACCAACTGGTGATCCTCGACGAGACGCCTCCGGAGCAGGATCGCGACAAGGTCCACGCCGCCGTCCAGGCCTGCCCCGCCCTGGCGCTCACGCTGGAGGGCTGACCGGTGGCCTCGATCGCGCCGGTCGCGCGGGAGGTGCTGGTTCGTACGATGGGCCTCGTGCCTTCAGCGACGACCGCTCCTCTCGGGGGCTCCACCCTTCGCGATCGGCTCGTCATCGCGGCGATCGAGTTCACGACCACCAAGGGCTGGGCAGCCCTGACGATGACGAAGCTCGCCGACCGCGTGGGCGTCAGCCGGCAGACGGTCTACAACG
>DASVMH010000151.1:0-2817 GCA_036384455.1 Marmoricola sp.
TCTTGTCGTAACTGCTCTGGAAGCAAATTCTGGGGTGTCTGAACGGATCCAGACACGATCGCCCACGATATCAGCGGCCCGCATCCTCGCCCAAATCGGTGGCGGCGGGCTCAGCGCCAGCGGCGCCGGGCGCAGAGCCACTCCCAGGAGGCCTCGGCGCTCCAGAGGGCATGGCCGGGCAGGAACGGGGAGGAGGACGGGGCCGGGCGGGTGCCGGCGACCGTCATGAAGCCGCAGTACGCCGCGAGCCAGGAGTCGATCGCCTCCGGGTCCACGTCCTGGGTGAGTCGGCGAGAGGCCAGCAGAGGTTCCACGTCGATCCCGTCGCCGCGGGCGGCGGTGAGCAGGTCGACGGTGTCGAGCCACGCGGGTCCGAGGGCGGGCCAGTTCCAGTCACAGGCCACCGCCACGCCGTCGGAGTCGTCGATGAGGATGTTGTCGTCGCGCATGTCGGCGTGCACGAGCGCCCGGTCGGGCAGGTCGGCGAAGGTGCGGGCCAGGTCATCGGCGTCCTCGAGGTGGTCGCGCTCGGGGAAGATCGCGGCCACCTTGCTCCAACTCGTGACGAGTTCGGGGATGTCGTCGGTGATCGGGTCCAGCCGCAACGCGTCGAGGGTCTCCGACGGCAGTGCGCTGGTGCGGTCGGCGATCTCCTCGGCCAGGTCGAGCGCGATCCCGAGATCGGCGTCGGTCCACGGCCGCGAGGGGAGCCGCCCGGCGGACGTCTCGAAGCCGAGCACCACCCACCCGTCCTCGTGCGGATCGTCCATCGACCACAGCAAGGCCGGCGCGGGGACGACGTCACCGAGAAGGGTGCGTTTGCGACCCTCCTCGGCGTACGCCGAGGCGATCGGGGCCTGTGCCTTGCGGTTGGCCGCCTTGACGAAGGCCGACGCCCCGTCCGCAGTCGAGAGCACCGAGGCGAAGCCAGGGGTGAACCCGGCATCCTGCGAGACGGCCTCGGCGACCGGACCGCCGAGATGCGACTCGATCGCCGCACGCAGAGGTGGCGGCAGGAACTCCCAGGTGAGCCGCCGGGCAGTCCGGCCGTACGGGATCGCAGGCGCTTGCACGGGCACGATCCTGCCCTACGCCCACGAAACGAATCATTCGGTGGGCGCGGCCGCCTCGAGCTCGTCCAGGGCGGTGTGCACCGCGTCGGCCAGCGCGCTGAGGTCGGGCGCGATCTCCGGGGTGCTGATGAAGCCGAAGTCGATCGAGTTCAGATAGCTGAAGACGGTCACGTTGAGCCCGACGTCCATCACCAGCGGCGCGATCGGCAGCAGTGAGCGCAGCGGCGCGGTGGCCATGTAGAGCGGGAAGTTCGGGCCCGGCACGTTGGAGACGACCAGGTTGATCGGCGCCAGGCTGTTGGCCAGCCCGCTGGCGATGTACGCCCGGGAGGCCAGGGACAACAACCCCGGCGGTGTGACGTCGGGCAACTGCATGATCTGGCGGGCGCTAAGCGCCTGGGCCATCTCCTTGGCGCCCTGTGAGCTCTCGTAGATCGTGCGCAGCCGCTCACCCGCGTCCGCAACGTCGGTCGCGAGGTTCACCGTCATCGAGCTGACCTGGTTGCCGACGTGCCCCGAGGTATCCCCGGTGCGCGTCGAGACCGGGATCTGGGCGATCAGCGGTTTGTCGGGCACGCCCTCGCGTTCGCCCAGGTATTCACGGAGCGCCCCCGAGACGAGGGCGAGCACGACGTCGTTGAGCTTCACGCCGTACGCCGTCTTCACGGCCTTGACCCGATCGAGGTCCAGCTTCGTGCCGGTGATCTTGCGGTGCGGGCTCAGGGTCGCGTTGAACCGGGTCTGCGGGGCGGAGAAGAACCGCGGTGGCTTGCGTTCGAGGCCGCGGGCGGCGAGCTGTTGGCCGACGGTCTGCCGGAGGATCCCCGCGACGCGTACGGGTGTGCGCACGCCCACGTTGACCGCACCCTCGGCGAGTGCGCGGACCGGGTTCGGTCGGGCGCTGCCGATGCCCTGCACCACCTCGTCCGACGGCGGTCGCGGTTCGGGGGTGATGTCGAGCAGGATCTCGCCGAGGCCCGCGCCGCTGACGCCGTCGACGATGCAGTGGTGCATCTTCGTGAGGGTGGCGATCCGGCCCTTCTGCAGGCCTTCGATCACCCACAGCTCCCACAGCGGCTTGGAGCGGTCGAGTTTGTAGGACATCAGCCGGCTGACCTGCTCGTCGAGCTCCTTGCGGGTGCCCGGGTGCGGCAGCCCGATGCGGCGGATGTGGAAGTCGGGGTCGAGGTTGTCGTCCTCGACGAACCACGGCCGATCCAGGCCGAAGGGTGACTCGACGACCTTCCAACGCAGTTGTGGCATCTGCGGGAGCCGCTCGATGACGAGCTTGCGGACCAGCTCGAAGCTGAATTCGGGGGCGTCGGCGGTCTCGTGCACCGCGACCGCGCCGATGTGCATGTGCCAGTTGTCGTTCTCGCCGTACCAGAACGCTGCGTCGACGCCGGACATTCGCCTCACAGGGCGAACAGTAGGGCCGATGGGCTGAGTTTTGGCTGATCTTCACCGCTGCCCGATATCCGGACCGCACGATCGGTGATACACACATGATCGTGCTGCGATTCTTCATCCTTACCGTCCTGTTCTTCCTGAGCGTGGTCGCCGTCCTCGCTGCTGCCATCGGCGGCTGGGGTTGGTGGATTCTCGTGGGGGTCGTCGCCGCGTTCCTGCTGCTCGGTCTCTTCGACGTCCTGCAGCGCAAGCACTCGATCCTGCGCAACTACCCGGTGCTGGGTCACATGCGCTTCCTGCTCGAGGAGATCCGCCCCGAGTTGCAGCAGTACTT
>DASVMH010000152.1:0-3225 GCA_036384455.1 Marmoricola sp.
GGCCGTCACCGATCGCGGATTTGGAGCTTCCCCCCACCTCCCCGTAAGATTCTGCTCACCGACGCGGGGTGGAGCAGTTCGGTAGCTCGCTGGGCTCATAACCCAGAGGTCGCAGGTTCAAATCCTGCCCCCGCTACTGAAAAATCGAGGCCAGACGATGTCTGGCCTCGATTCGCTTTTCCGGCAACGCGCCCGAAGAGCGGGAGTGCGGCGGTGACGTTGACGCGCCTCGTGGTCCGATGACCCCATGCGCATCGGAATCACCACGCCCGTGGTCACCGCGAACCCCGGCGCCCACTCGGCGTGGGAGGAGTCGGCGGGCGCCGCGGAGTTGGCGAGGATCGCGGCAGCGGCGGACCGGCTCGACTTCGACCACCTGACCTGCAGCGAGCACGTCGGGGTGCCGGAGGAGCTGGCGGCCGAGCGCGGCTGTATGTATTGGGACCCGGCGGTCACGTTGAGCTTCCTGGCCGCGCACACCGAGCAGATCAGACTCGTCACGCAGGTGCTCGTGCTCGGTTACCACCACCCGCTGCAGGTCGCGAAGCAGTACGGCACCCTCGACAAGATCAGCGGCGGCCGCGTCGTCCTCGGGGTGGGCGTGGGCAGCCTGGAGGCGGAGTTCGACCTGCTCGGTGCGTCCTGGCGGGGCCGCGGCGCCGATGCCGACGACGCGATGCGGGCGATCAGGGCGGCGTGGGGACAGCGGGTGCCGGAGTATCACGGCAGTCACCACGACTTCGCCGGCCTCGTGATCGAGCCGCACGCACCGACGCGGCACGTGCCCCTGTGGGTCGGCGGCCGTACGGACCGCTCGCTACGGCGGGCGATCGAGCTCGGTGACGGTTGGATCCCCTTCGGCCTCGGCGCGCGGGCACTGCAGGAGATGCTTGCCGCCCACGACCTTCCCGAGGGCTTCGATGTCGTGCTCGCCCCGGGCCGGCAGCTCGACCCGATCGGGGACCCCGACTCGACACGTCGGCGACTCGAGCGCATCCGTGACGCCGGTGCCACCCTGATCAACGTGACCATCGCCGCCGACGATGCCGCCCACTACACCCGACAACTCGACGCGCTCGCCACCTTGCGCGACGAGCTGTCCTGACCGATGGAGACCCGATGAGCACCGACCTCACAGCCCTGGAAGCCCGGCTGCGTCGTCTCGAGGACATCGAGGAGATCACCCGCCTCGTCGCGAGCTATGGCCCCGCGGTCGATGCCGGCCTCGCCGACGACGTCGCCGGCCTCTGGACCGAGGACGGCGTCTACGACGTCGACGAGATGTTCATGGGCGATCAGGCCGCGATCCACGCGATGGTCGGCTCCGACGCGCACCAAGGGCTGATCGGCAACGGCTGCACGCACTTCCTCGGGCCCGTACGCGTCGATGTCGACGGCGACGACGCGGTCGCCGTCTGCCACTCGATCCTGGTGGCCTACTACAAGGAGCGGTACGTCGTCGCACGGTCGGGCGCGAACCGCTGGCGACTGCGCCGTACGCCCGACGGCTGGCGTGCCGTGCACCGCACGACCCGCGCCCTCAACGGCGACGCCGAGGCACGGGCGCTGTTGGGCCCGGCGGACTAGGGCGTCGGCGAGGCCGCGGCGGACTCCGTCGGTTCCGAGCTCGGCGACTCGGACTGCACCGGCTCGCTCGGAGTGGCGGTCGGGCTGGCTCCCGACGACGGTGTCGCCCGTGCGCTCGGCGACTTCGACGGCTGCGGCGTGGCGCTCGGTGACGTCGTGACGGAGGGGCTCCTCGAGGGATGGTGCTGCCCGTTGTCGAAACGCGAGAACGACGTGCCCCCGCCCTTCGTGCCGCCGGTCAGCGACGAGACGGGCTTGCCGGCGATCAGCTCGAAGCCGGTGATCACGATCACCGCGCACAGGAAGAAACCACCTGCGAAGAGGCCGACCTGTTTCCACGGCATCAGGGCGAGCCGCTCCTTGAAGCTCGGACCGTCCGGGTCGGCGTCGTCGAGCTCGGCCTTCGCTGCCGCGAGCTCCTCGTCGGCGTGTTCGAGGTGTGCTCCACTCGCCCCGGCCCGACGGTTCGCACGGCGCACCTCCGCCTGCGCGATGCCGACCCTGCGCATGGCCGCGGATTGGGCCTCGCTCATCCGGCGCCGGCTGGCGTCGAGTCCTGAGGAGTAGAAGCTGGAGGTCAGCGACACCACGACACTGCCGAGCGCGGCACCGAGGATCGTGCCGGCCGCGCCGAGCGTCGAGAGCAGCAGGGCCGAGGACACCGCCGCGAGCGCGCCCGCGGCGACCTTGACCCACTCGATGCGGTGCGGACGCTCGGGCGGCTGGTCGCTCATGACTTCCCCGATCCCGTGGTGGACCCGCCGGCGCCCGATGACGACTGCAGGGCGATCGCCCGCTCGAGGTACGCCCGCGCCTGGTCGATCAGCTTCGAGTACCTGGCCAGATCCTGCGCCTTGAGCGCCCGATCAGCCGCGGCGAACTTCGCGTCCGCCTTGTGCAGCAACGCCCAGACCTGCGCCGACGGGGCCGACGAGCCGGCCTTGGCGCCGGCCTGTGACCCGCCGCCACCGGGGTTCGCCGACCCGGTCCCGGACGCCTTGCTCGCGCCCTGATGAGCCTTCGAGCCGCTGGCGTGGCCGGCCCCGACGATCTCCGACAACGCCTGGCTGAGGGTGTTCCCGACACCGACCTGCTTGCCGAACGACGCCGTGACGAAGGCGATCGTCGGGTAACTGCCCGACCCCGTGGAGCGCAATGTGTAGACCGGCTCGACGTAGAGCAGCCCGCCGCCGACGGGCAGCGTGAGCAGATTGCCGTTGCGCACCCGACCCGACTGGTTGCGATAGTTGCGCAACCGTTCGGCGACCTCGGGGTTCGACACGAAGTTGTTCGCGATGTTCTCCGGGCCGGGCGTCGGCGGCCGGTCGGGCAGACGCAGGATGTTCAACTGTCCGTAGTCCGCGCTCGTGGCATCGGAGTCCACGGAGATGAAGGCGGACAGGTTCTGCTTGAGGTACGGCGTGTAGACGCTCGTCAGGGAATAGACCGGTTTGGCGCCGGGGGTGAGCGCCACCGGAAGACGGTACGGCGGCTGGCGACGCTCGGAGTCACTGCTCGGATCGTCGGGGACCACCCACTTGTCGCTGTCGGCGAAGAAGGTCGACGGACTCGTGACGTGGTAGTCGGCGAGGATGTCGCGCTGGACCTTGAACAGGTCCTCCGGATAGCGGAAATGCG
>DASVMH010000153.1:0-5774 GCA_036384455.1 Marmoricola sp.
TTCGCGGCATCCGATGCACATGCGCATCGGAGCGCCGGTCGTGATCTCCACCGCAGACGATCTTAGCCGCCCGAGGGGTCAACTGACGAACCGGACGCCGGTGCGGCTCCGGTTTGCGCGTCTTCATCGGTGTCCACCTCAGTGTCCATCTCGGTGTCCATCTCGGTGTCGGGCCGGATGTCGATGCGCCAACCGGTGAGCCGCGCCGCCAACCGGGCGTTCTGCCCCTCCTTGCCGATCGCCAGGGACAACTGGAAGTCGGGGACCACGACCCGCGCCGCACGTGCCTCGGCATCGACGATCCTCACCGAGTCGACTCGAGCCGGCGAGAGCGCATTGCCGACGAACTCCGCAGGGTCCTCGGAGAAGTCGATGATGTCGATCTTCTCCCCGTGCAACTCGTTCATCACGTTGCGCACGCGCTGGCCCATCGGGCCGATGCACGAACCCTTGGCGTTCACGCCCGGCTTCGTCGAGCGGACGGCGATCTTGGTGCGGTGGCCCGCCTCCCGGGCGATCGCGGCGATCTCGACCGTGCCGTCAGCGATCTCGGGGACCTCGAGCGCGAACAGCTTCTTGACGAGATTCGGGTGCGTACGAGACAGCATCACCTGCGGACCGCGCAGCCCCTTGCGCACGCTGACGACCATGCATTTGATCCGGGTGCCGTGGCTGTAGTCCTCGCCGGGAACCTGTTCACCGGAGGGCAGCAGCGCCTCCAGCTTGCCCAGGTCGACCATCACGTCCTGGGGGTCGCGACCCTGCTGGATCACCCCCGAGATGATGTCGCCCTCCTTGCTGTGGAACTCGCCGAACTTCAGGTCGTCCTCGGCGTCACGCAACCGCTGCAGCATGATCTGTTTGGCCGTCGTGGCGGCGATCCGCCCGAACCCCTCCGGGGTGTCGTCGTACTCGCCGACCTTGTTGCCCTCCTCGTCGAGCTCGGCGACGAGCACGGTCACGTGGCCGGTCTTGCGGTCGAGCTCGACGCGCGCGTTCTCCTCGGCACCGGTGGTGCGCTGGTACGCGGTCAGCAGTGCCTGTTCGATCGCCTCGACCAGGATGTCGAGGGAGATCTCCTTCTCGCGCTCGAGCACCCGCAAGATGTTCATGTCGATGTCCATGGCGCCTCCTCAGTCCGACTCACGCGACTTGAACTCGATCTGGACCTTCGCCTTCTTGACCGCGGTCAACGTCACCGGGCGCTCGGACCCGCCGATCTCGAGACGGACGGTCTCGTCGTCGTTGCCGACGATCCGGCCGGTCATCACCGTGCCGTCCTCGAGGGTGACCTTGACCAGGCGTCCGGTGTTACGCCGCCAGTGCCGCGGCAGCGTCAGCGGGCGATCGACCCCGGGCGAGCTCACCTCGAGCGTGTACGGACGCTCGCCCAGCGCATCGGCATCATCGAGCGTGGTCGACACGGCCCTGGTCGCGTCGGCGATGTCGTCCATCGTGACGCCGCCGTCCTGGTCGACCGCGACGCGAACGATCCGGCGCTTGCCGGCAGCGGTGACCTCGACTGCTTCGAGGTCGAGACCGAGCTCAGCAACGGGAGCGGAGAGCAGCGCGACGAGCCGCTGCACCTCATTGCGATCGGTCGAACTCACGAGCGCCGCCTCCCTCTCTGCTGTTGTGTGCCCAGCCTAGCGGGTTCTCGGAGGCAGTCCTCGTTACGATGCGCCCGTGCCTTCCCCCAGGTTCCTGCTCTCCCGTCGCTCCGCGTTGCGGCTCCTCGCGACGTCGGCCGTCGCCTCGATGACCCTGAGCGGTTGCAGCACCGCCGACACGTCGACCACCGTCTCGCAGCCGGACGCGGACCTGCCCGCCGCGCGCGAGGCGATCGCGCTGACGCGAGCCGGGATCGCCCTGATCACGGCGACCACCGCACGCCATCCGGCGCTGCGCGGAGAGCTCGCGTCCCTGCTCGCCATGCACCACGCCCACCTGCGCCGGCTGCGCACCCTCGATGCATCGGGAACGCCCGCGACTCCGGCAACCAAGCCGGTGCCCGCGGCTGCCGACGCCGCCCTGACCCGGGTCCGCACCGCCGAGAGCGCACGGGCGACCCGGCTGGACGCCCTGGCCCTGGCCGCCCACAGCGGTGGGTTCGCGCGGATGCTCGGCGCGATGGCCGCCGCAGTCGATCAACACCTGGCGGTGCTGCCCCGATGAGCCCCGTACGTGCGCTGCAGGAAGCCCTGGCCGGCGAACACGCCGCCGTGTATCTCTTCGGGGTGCTCGGTGGCCAGGTCTCGCGCTCCGAGCAGGCCCCACTCGCGGACCTGATCTCGACGAGCTACGCGACCCACATCGCCCGGCGCGACGAACTCAACGACCTGGTGAGCGCGCATCATCACGCCCCGGTGGCTGCGGCGCCCGCGTACCGGATCCCGGGTGATGTCGGCACGACGGCCGGCGCCCGGGCCCTGGCGCTCCGGGTCGAGGAGCGTTGCCTCGCGCTCTACGGCCAGACCGTCGAGAGCACCACCGGCACCGATCGTGCCTGGGCGATCACAGCGCTGCGGGCGGGTGCCGTGGACGTGATGTCCTACGGCGCCCGCCCCACGGACTTCCCGGGGATGACCTGGTCCTGAGGTCGCTGCTCACCCGCCGACGACCGCGCACCTCTTGAGGCTGACCACGCACCGGATCAGACGGTGCTGGGACACCTTCACCTTGGCGTGTCCGAGGGGGACACCGTCGATGATGATCCGGCCGGGCGCCTCCCAGTTCGAACTGCTCGCGCCCCAGCCGGAGGGGAGCTTCAGCTGCACCTGATGGCTGGTCCCCAACTTCAGCAGGTTGAGCACGGTCGCGACCCGATCACGATCCTTGCGCGGACCGGCGAGCTTCATCGAGGCGCCGCGCAGCGACCAGTCGTCGGCGGACAGCGCCGCCAGGTCGGCCCTCGGAACCAGGGTGGTCAGGTGGACGTGGCCGGCGTCGTCGATGGTGCCGAGGTGGTATTTGAGGCCGTTGTCGGAGAACACCACCCCGGCCGGGGTGCTCCACAGCGGCATCCGGTTCGTCGACAACCGGTGCACCGACCCACCGTCGAGGCTCCACACCTTGCCGCCGGACCCGCCGATCAGGAGCACCCGGACCTGCGGGCTGGTGACCGCGCTGAGCATGAACGCGTTGCTGCTCTCCTGGTTGCCCAGCTTGACGTGCCACGTTCCGAGGGTCCGCCCCGTGCTCGTGGAGAGGACCCTTACTCCGCCGGCCTTACGGGCGTACGCCAGCACCGCGCCGTCGCTGGACACGACCGGCATCGTGTCGTGGGCGAGGTCGGGCAGGCGGTGCACTGTGCGGCCGACACCCCACGTCCAATCATGGGGTCGTACTGCAACCCAGGTGTCGTGGGCACTCGCCGCGAGGGCCCATTTCCCGGGCATCGACTTCCCGTCGACGTACAACGTGCGTCCGACGACGAACGGCACCTGCGGAAGCGACTTGGGGATGGTTGTCGGTTGCGGCGTGCGGTGCGAGCTGTGGTTGAGCGCCAGCGTGATCCCGCCGAGGACCAGCACGACGGCAGCGGCCACCGCCACGGGAACGACCCATCGGTGCGGGCGCTGCGGCGCCTCCCCCGGGCTCGCGGGCTGAGCGGGGACCCGCAGGGATCCGGCGACCTCGTCGAGCTCGCCACGCAGCATGTTCTCGATCTCCTCGATCTGCATCATCTCGCCCATCTCAGGCCTCCTTCCCGTCGGCGGGGCTCTCGCTGAGCGAGGCCCGCAATGTGTTCAACGCCTTGTGTGCGTTCGACTTGACCGTGCCGGTCGAGCAGCCGAGGGTGTCGGCGATCTGTTGTTCGCTGAGGTCCTCGTAGTAGCGCAGCACCACGACCGCTCGCTGCCTCGGCGGCAGCGCCTGCACGTGTGGCCAGAGCAACAGGCGCTGCTCACGCGCAGCGGTCCCGGGCTCGACAACCGTGTCCGGGAGCCGGTCGGTGATCACCTCGCGCTGCAGCCGCAGCGGCCGGCGCGAGGACAGATAGGTGTTGGTGAGGATCCGGCGGACGTACGCGTCCGGCGAGTCCGACGCCGAGACCCGTCCCCAGTTGCGGAACACCTTCACCAGGGCCTGTTGGGCGAGGTCCTCGGCGTCGGCGTGCGCGCCGGACAGCAGGTAGGCGACGCGGTAGAGGTTCGGCCAGGCTGCCGCGGCGTACTCCTCGTACGCGCTCGTGGTGCTGGTCGTCGACTGCATGATGGTCATTCGAGCACCCCCTTCACCCCATTGACTCCGCCACACGCGGGGAGGGTTGCCCTCTCGCTACCGCGTTCGGCTCACCATCGGTCGACGACGTCGACGATCTCGGCCAGCCGCGCCGCCACCGCGTCGGGCACGCCCTCCGTGTGCCCGACCTGTGCGGCCGGGATCGTCGAGTGGGGGATGTGGATGGCCCGCATACCGGCGTTCTGGGCACCCCAGATGTCGTCGAAGAGCCGATCGCCGACGTAGACACACCGCTCCGGGTCGACGGCACCCACGGCGTCCATCGCGGCCGCGAACGCGTGTTCCGACGGTTTGGTCCAGGGGATCTCGCTCGTGTAGACGTCACCGTCGATCAGGTCGAGGATGTCGTCGCGCGCGAAGAACCCTCGGTGCCACTCCCGTGGCCAGATCGTGTTGGAGAGCACCCCGACCCTGATCCCGCGCTCGTGCAGCGCGGTCCACAGCGGCGCCACCTCGGGATCGGTGTGGGTGTGCGGCTCCCAGAAGTCGAAATAGGCACCGAGCAGATCCGGGTCGTGGTCGAGGCCGGCCTCCTCGAAGAGGTCCCCGATCACCGCGCTGCGCTGCTCGTCGCGGCTGCGGCCCCAGACCCTCTCCCCTGCTTCACGCAACCTGGCCGCACTGACCTCATGCCCCTCGGGATGCTCACGCACGGCGTAAGCCAGCGCCACCGATTCGGCATGGAAGTCGATGTCATGCCAGGCCGTGAGCGTGCCGCCCCAGTCGAAGATGACCGCGTCCACGCCGTTGCCCGCCACGTTCGGCAGCCTAGACCGGATCACTACGCTCGGGCCCATGGAGATGAGCTACCGCCCACTGGGTAACTCGGGGCTGATGGTCAGTGCGGTCGGCATCGGCTGCAACGCGTTCAGCAGGCGCGTGGACGCCCACGAGGTCGGTGCGATCCTCGACACCGCTCTCGACGTCGGCGTCAATCTGCTCGATACCGCCGACACCTACGGCATCGAACCGGGCGCCAGCGAGACCATGATCGGCACCGCGCTGCGCGGGCGGCGTGACGAATTCGTGCTGGCGACCAAGTTCGGCATGGACATGCGTGGCGCCAACGGTGTCGACCACGGCGCGCGAGGCTCGAGGCGGTACGTCAGGCGAGCGGTCGAGGCATCCCTTCGCCGCCTGCAGACCGACCACATCGATCTCTACCAGTTCCACCAGCCCGACCCGGTGACCCCGATCGAGGAGACACTGTCCGCACTCCACGAACTCGTCACCGAGGGCAAGGTCCGCTACGTCGGCTGCTCGAACTTCTCCGGGTGGCAGCTGGCCCACGCCGCCTGGACCGCGCGGACGTCGGGAGTCACCCCGTTCATCTCTGTGCAGAACCGCTACTCACTGCTCGACCGCACGGTCGAGGCCGAGGTGGTCCCGGCGGCGCAGGAGTACGGCCTGGGTCTGCTGCCGTTCTTCCCGCTCGAGTACGGCCTGCTCACCGGCAAGTACGCCCGCGGAGCCGACGCGCCCCCCGGCACCCGGGGCGCGCTCGAGCCCGAGCGCGCGCAGTGGCTGCA
>DASVMH010000154.1:0-6005 GCA_036384455.1 Marmoricola sp.
GGCCGCCGCAGACGCGCAGGCCGCCGCAGACGCGAAGGCCGCCGCAGACGCCCAGGCCGCCGCAGACGCGCAGGCCGCCGCAGACGCGAAGGCCGCCGCAGACGCGAAGGCGGCTGAACAGGCAGCCGCGTTGGTCCAGCCGACGACGCCTGCGCCAGACCTGCCTGCCACGAACGAGAGTCCGTGGGAGGAGCTCTTCGAGCCCGAGCCGTACCAAGCCGCCGCGGCCCACCAACCGGCACCGGTGCCGACGGCCCCCTCGGAGCCGACCCCCGCGCCGGGGGGTGCCGATGAGCACACCGATGACGATGACGACGCAGTCACGGGCGAGTGGACGTTCGACGACCTCCAGGCCACCGAATGGGCCCCGCTCGGACGCCCCTCGACAACGGCTGCAACGTCAGCCTTGGATGCACCACAAGGATCGGAGAACGCCGGACCCCACGCCCCGGCCGGATCGGAGAAGACGGCGATGGACTACGAAACACCCGCAGAACTGCTAGCCGGCTACACCTCGGCCACCGCTCCGGACGACGCCGGGGACAGCACGGAGTCGAGCGCCACCGACCAACCCGACCAGGCTGCGACATCCGCTGACACGGGAGCCGCCGAACCCCCCGCGGAACCGACAGCGCCCGCAGACACGGCCGCTGATGACGACGCCAGGACCGACCTGTGGGACTCCCCCGATGTCGATGATCCCGAGCCTGCGGAGTCGCACCGCCCGCACCTTCTGCAGCGCTTGCGGGGCGGCGCTCACAAGGACCAGCACACCACGAGATCCGACGAGGACGCAGACAACCCGACGCCGGACGTGGCATCCTTCGATGCGCACTCGTCCCCGGCGGACGCGAGCACCGCACAGACCGCCGCAACGGCGCAGGAGGGCACGATGAGCGACACGCAGAACGAGACCGAACACGAGTGGACGGCCGCGGACCTGGCAGCCGGTGGCTGGAGCACCGACGACCTTCGCGGCGCCGGATGGACCGACGAGCAACTCGTCGCGGTCGGCTGGGACCTCGACGCCGATGGCCCAGCAGCCGCTGCAGCCCCGGCCGAGGTCGAAGCTGCCGCCGAGCCCGAAGCAGGCCCTGAGCCGGAAGCGGAAGCCGACGCTCCAGCCCAGACTGACGTCGAGGCAGCCGACGCCGAGGCACTCGACGCCGAAGCAGCCGACACAGCGGACGAGGACGAGGCACAGACAGTCGCCGAACCCGACGCCGAGCCCGACGCCGAAGCAGCGGCCGACCCGGAGCCCGATGCGGCCGCACCCGACGCTGAAACACTCGACCCCGAAGCAGCCCACACGGCGGTCGAGGACGAGGCAGAGACAGTCGTCGAGCCCGTGGCCGAGGCAACGACCGACCCGGAGCCCGAGACCGCATCCGAGCCCGAGGTGGCTGCCGTCGCCGAGCCGGAGGCCGCGGCCGAACCCGAGACCGAAGCAGCGACCGAGCCGGAGCCCGAGGCGGCCGCCGTCGCCGAGCCCGAGGCGGTTGCTCCCGCCGGGTCCACGCCCGCCCAGCCCGTCGCCCAGCGCGTGGTCGACCCCGCTGCTGACTTCGACGTCTACACCGACTTCGACCTCGACAACGAGTTCTACGACATCGAAGCGCCGTTGTCGCAGCTCTCCGCGACTCGCAACCGCGGTGGCCACCCCGGCTCGGCGTCGGTGCCTCCGGCCCAGGCCGCGAGCGCTCCGACGGTCAGGCCTGAGGCACAGCGCGAGGCGGAGACGGCCGGAAGCGGTGGTGGCCAGGACAAGGGCGACGGCGAGGACGACGACCCTGCGCCTGCGGGTTCCACCCTCACCGCACCATCGCCACCCACCGAGACGCCGGCCGCGCCGCCCGCTCCGCTGCCGGCAGCCCCTCCGCCTGCCGTGGCCTCCGCGCCGGAGCCCGACCGCGCGTCTGGCCGGGTCGAGCCGGCGCTGCCGGTGCAGGACGAGCACGGCAGTGGTCACGGTGACGACTCATGGATGTCCACGCTGGCGACATCGTTCCCGCTGCCCGGCATCTTCGGCGGGAAGGCGTCCGAACGGGGCCGTTCCGCGCCGGTCCCTGAGCCTGATCCGCCGACATCCGCCGGGGCTGACCCGTCGCCGCCTGCGCCACCTCTGACGGCCATCACGGCCCCGCCAGGACCACCGGCCCCGCCGGCACCCCCTGGGCGATCACCTGCCAATCCCCCTACCTCGGCCCTGCCCGATCGCGTACTCGCCGACGCCTTGTCGGGTCCCGTTCGCGAGCGCACCCCCAAGACACCTCCGACGCCCCGGTCTCGTTCGCGGTCCGCATCGAACCGTTCCGGTTCGAGCCAGGCGCGCAAGACGCCCAATGGGCGACGACGCGCCGAGAGGACGCGTCAGCCGAGGCCGAGTGCATCGACCTCGATCGCCCGGGGCTCACGTGCGGCACGGGACACACGCACGACTCGACAGGTCGACCCGGAGCCACAGCCTCTGGGCGACTACATCGAATACCGCCCGAACGACGTGCGCCGCTGGATCCTGGGAACCTTGTTCGTCCTGTCTGCGCTCGCGGCGGTGGTCGCGGTGTTCTATGCCGTCGAGAACGGCACCGCAGCCTCGATCGTCACTGCGATCTCGGCCGTGGTGCTCTCGTGCGCCCTGTGGTGGGGCTTGATGAGTTGGGCACCACGCGTGATCACCCTGTCCGCGGGTACTCTGGAAGTCGCGCAGGGTCCGAGCAGCGAACGGTTCGACCTCACGAACCCGCGCACCGAGATCGAACTCGGCGACGACCCCTCCTCGCGCCAATGGACGGCCGAGGTGGTCCGCGCGAATGGCAGCCGCCTGGTGATCAAGTCCAACCAGGTGCGCCCGCAGCAGTTCTGCGAGCTCATCGAGAAGTACCGCGCCCAGTCCCAACCGTCCGAACCCGCCGAGACCCCACAAAAATGACGCTCAGATGCACCGAGTCCAAAACAGTTTTGGACTCGGTGCGTTTTTTCGTCAGAGTTTTGGGGTCTCGGCGCATTTTCGCGTCAGAGTTTTGGGGTCTCAGCGCTGTGGTGGGTAGGCCGTGCGAGGCTCGAACTCGCGACCCGAGGATTAAAAGTCCCCTGCTCTACCAACTGAGCTAACGGCCCGGGATCAGTCTGCCAGCAGAGCGGCGCGGGCGCCGACCGGGTCGGCCGGCGCGACCGAACAGACACGTCGCGGCCCGGGTGGATGCAGGCCGCGGGCACGTCGCGGGCACGTCGCGGGCATGGAAGAGCCCCGCAGCGTCTCGGGTCGCTGCGGGGCCTGAGACAAGGATCGACCCACAAGGCACCAGCCGTCAGCATTTCCGTCATTTCGGGTGCTGTGATCTGCCTCACGGGCGTGGGCGGGCGTGGGACCGAAGCGGGCGCGCCGCCGCCGGTGACCCGTACGCTGGCGCCATGCCCAGACCACCCTTCGAGTACCGCATCGTCGACACCCCTGCCGACGACCTCGACGCCCACGCCGAGGTTTTCGGTGGTCTCGCGCAGAGCATCCGCGAGCTCTCCGAGGCGTCCCTGCGCACCACGGTCGATCCCGAGGTGGCGGTCGCCGTGCGCACAAAGATCGACGAGCTCACCGCACAACTGCGCGCCGAGCAGATCGAGGGCAGCTACGGCGTCTCGCTGACTCCCGACGGCAGGGTGCTGTCGTACGGCAACGCGGTGGTCGGCCTGCGCAACCCGATCGCCGTCCCGCTGTCGATGGAACGCGACCCGAGCGGCCGCGCCAAGGCGTCGTTCCACCTCAATGCGCTCTACGAGGGCCCGCCGACGATGGTCCACGGCGGCGTCATCGCGCTGATGCTCGACCAGGTCTTCGGCGAGGCTGCTGCCGCCGGCGGTACGCCCGGGATGACCGGCACCCTGACCCTGCGCTACCTCAAGAACACCCCGCTCGGTGATGTCTCCGCCGAGGCCTGGATCGATCGCCGTGAGGGCATCAAGACCTTCGTACACGGCGTGATGCGCAACGCCGAGGGCGAGGAGACCGTGCGCGCCGAGGGCGTCTTCATCCTGCCGCGCTGGGCGCGCGAGGCGATCGAGAAGAGCGAGACCACGCCCTCACAGTTCGAGTGAGTCGGGTCGCTCAGTAGTCGAAACGGGCCAGTTCGACGCCACCGCGATCGGTGCCGGAGCCGAAATACCGCATCGCGGGCACCATCTCCGAGGTCACCAGACCGTGCTCGGTGGTGAGTTCGTCGACGACGTCGAAGAGCGACGCGATGTACGACGGGGTGTCGACGACCACCGTCACGACGGGCACGTTGCGACCGATCTGGAGCCAGCGATCACCGTGCGGGGCGTGATCACCGTGGTAGCCCCATGAACCCCGGAGCACCGTCGCGCCGCGTGCGTTCGTCTCACGGAGCCGCCGCACGATCGCGCGGTGCACCGGCTCCCCCTGGTGGAGTTGGGACTCCGAGGTGAAGATCATCAGCTTCTGCCACAGACCGAGACCGGTGTCATCGTGGTCGGGAAGAAGATGCGGGCGGGCGAGGAGTTCGCCCTCCCGCTTGCAGACGCGGACCCGCTCGACGGTGATGGTCGGCTCCTCGAGGAGTCCGTGGATCGCCGGCAACACCCCTTCGATCTGATCCGTCCGCCCCACCGCGATGACCGTCGCCGGCACCGAGCGGTTGCGCCGGCCGACCCTCGCCCGCTCACGCCGACCGGAGACGGTGCCGTCGACGCCGACCAGGACCGAGGCGCCGCTGACGCCGCGGTGGTGCAGCACCTCGCAGATCGCGCGGTACGCCCCGGCGCCCCCGATCCGCTCGTGACGCCCCAGGGCGATGGTCAGCTTCGTCGCCTCCCCGAGCCCGTCGGGGAGCGCCGGCGGCACCTCCCTGCCCCGGATCGATCGCGCACGCTCGACCGTCAGCATCCCGCGCGGCTGCAGAGCGGTGATCGCCGGGAGCAACGGCTCGAGACGCGACCGGAGATCGGTCGCCACGACCACGACCGACGGGTCCTCGGACATCGTCAGGGTCTGGTCGCTGCGCAGGTGGTGGGTCAATCCGAATCCTGCCGTGGCACGCAACACCATGCTCGATGCGATGCCGTGCTCACCGAACAGGTCGAGAAGCGCCTCGGAGAAGAACCGGCCGTCGACGAAGGTCCGCTCGCCGAAATAGCTCGTCACCTTGATGCAGTCATCCATCACAGGCCTCCCAGCCACAACCCGAGCGCGGCTGCGGCGATGCCGGCAGCCGTACTGATCCCGACGTTCGCGAGCGCCACCGTCGAGCGCCGCTCCTCACCGAGGCGTTGCGTCTCGAACATCCACGTGCTGAAGGTCGTGTACGCGCCGATGACCCCTGTGCCGACGATGAGCGCCGCGTCCTTCGGCAACACGATCCCGTCGAGTAGGCCGAGGATGAATGCGCCACTGACGTTGATCACGAACGTGCCATAGGGGAACGGGCCCGGGCGGCGACGACTGATCGAGGTGTCGACCAGGAGCCGGAGGACGGCCCCCAGACCTCCACACAGGCCCACACCGACCCAGACGAGCGCGGTCACCAGGCACTCCCGATCCGCCGGGCCAGCGTGCTCGCGAACTGCATCACGATCAGCCCGAGCACGATGCTGGCGAGCGCATAGCCGACGGCGATCTCCCAGGCACCGTCCTGGAAGAGCCGGACGATCTCCACCTGCATGGTGGAGAACGTGCTGAGGCCACCACAGATGCCGGTGCCGACGAACGGCCGGCGGAATCGCGACGCGGGCAGCCGCTCCAGGAGGAGCGTGGTGGCGTACCCGAGGACGAAGGCGGCCACGATGTTGACCGTGAAGGTCGCCCACGGCCACGCGCCGGGGCGTGTCACGAGCGCCTCGCCCAGCCCTGCACGCGCGAGCGCACCGATCCCGCCGCCCACGAAGACGGCAGCGACCTCGCGCGGGTCCTTGCCCAGCAGCGTCCTATGCACACGGCCTCCTGGCAGCCGACAGCTCACCAGGAACCATCAGCCTCCGTGGCGGTTCGGCACCGG
>DASVMH010000155.1:0-4118 GCA_036384455.1 Marmoricola sp.
GCTGCTGGTGACCTCGGTGAGGGTGTGCCGCTCGGAGAAGAGGCGCTGGCCCGTCGCGGTGTCGCCGAGGAAGTACGCGTTGAGGCTCACCGACCGCGCGGTGATGTCCGAGGACTTGATGCCGTTGGTGCGATGGTGGACGTAGGCGATGCCACCGGTGACCAGGATGATCACGATCACGGTCGCGAGCGTCCCCCAGCGGCCCCGTCGGCCGTCGGTCGTCTCGTCATCGTCCATCAGGCGAGGCTACTTCGACCCACCGACGAACGGGATGGTCGTGGCCGACGCCCTATGCTCGGGCCATGGCCGACCCCGACTGCCTGTTCTGCAAGATCATCGCGCGCGAGGTGCCCGGCGACATCGTGTTCGAGAACGAGCACGCGCTGGCGTTCCGCGACATCGCGCCGGCGGCTCCCGTCCACGTCCTGGTGGTGCCGAAGGAGCACCTTCCCAATGCCGCGGCCGTGGCCGAGCACGACAGCGGGCACGGCACCGCGCTGTCGGCCGAGCTGATCCGGGCCGCGGCGCAGGTGGCGGCCTCGGAGGGCCTCGACAACGGCTATCGCCTCGTCTTCAACACCGGGGCCGACGCGCAGCAGACGGTCTTCCACGCACACCTGCACGTGCTCGGTGGGCGCCCGATGGGCTGGCCCCCCGGATAGGCTGGGGCCCAGCATGAGTGAACCCACCCCGTACCGCACCGCCACGGCGGACACCGCCGGCCACATCAGTCATGCGGTGACGATCCCCAACAGCATCAACATGGTCGCGCTGCTCGGCCCCGGCGACGAGCATCTGGCGCTGATCGAGCGCGCCTTCGACGCCGACGTCCACGTCCGCGGCAACCGGGTCACCCTCCGGGGACCGCAGCACGAGGTCGCCCTGGCCGAGCGTCTGCTCGAGGAGCTGGTCACGATCCTGCGGACGGGTCAGGGGCTCACCACCGAGACCGTCGAGCGAGCGATCAGCATGCTCAAGGCGGAGAGCACTGAGAGATCAGCGGCACGACCGTCCGAAGTCTTGTCCCTCAACATCCTCTCCAATCGCGGCCGCACGATCCGGCCCAAGACGCTCAACCAGAAGCGGTACGTCGACGCCATCGACAAGCACACGATCGTGTTCGGGATCGGCCCCGCGGGCACCGGCAAGACCTACCTCGCGATGGCGAAGGCCGTCCGCGCACTGCAGGACAAGCAGGTCAACCGGATCATCCTGAGCCGCCCGGCGGTCGAGGCGGGGGAGCGGCTCGGCTTCCTGCCCGGCACCCTGACCGAGAAGATCGACCCGTACCTGCGGCCGCTCTACGACGCGCTGCACGACATGGTCGACCCGGAGACGATCCCGAAGCTGCTCGCTGCCGGGACCATCGAGGTGGCGCCGCTGGCGTTCCTGCGCGGCCGCTCGCTCAACGACTCCTTCATCATCCTCGACGAGGCGCAGAACACCACGCCCGAGCAGATGAAGATGTTCCTCACCCGACTCGGCTTCGGCTCCAAGATCGTCGTCACCGGCGACATCACCCAGACCGACCTGCCGTCGGGGCAGCGCTCCGGGTTGCGGGTGGTCGAGGGCATCCTGGACGGCATCGAGGACATCTCCTTCAACCGGCTCACCGCCCACGACGTCGTCCGGCACCGCCTGGTCGGCGAGATCGTCGCGGCGTACGAGGTCTTCGACGACACCCACCGGAACGGCGGAACTACGTGAGTATCGAAGTATTGAACGAGTCCGGGCTGGAGTTCGACGCCGCCCGCACGCAGAAGCTCGCGCGTTTCGTGATGGACAAGATGCGCGTGCACCCGCTCGCAGAGCTGTGCGTCACGGCCGTCGACGAGGACACCATCGCCGAGCTCAACGAGAAGTGGATGGACAAGACCGGGCCGACCGACGTGCTCGCCTTCCCCATGGACGAGTTGCGGCCGGGCAAGGTCAACGAGGACCCCGAGGAGGGCGTGCTCGGAGACCTTGTGCTGTGTCCGGCGGTCGCGGAGCGCCAGGCTGTCGAAGCTGGGCATCCGACGCAGGCGGAACTCGACCTGCTCACCGTCCACGGCATCCTCCACCTCCTGGGATACGACCACGCCGAGCCCGAGGAGCACGCGGAGATGTTCGGCCTGCAGGGTGGCCTGCTCGAGGAGTGGCAGCGCGCCGGCGGCCGGGCCCGCTGAACGGTCCGTGACGATGACCTTGAGCAACCCGGGACTGGTGGTCCTGGTCGTCGGGTTGGTCCTGATCGCCGGCGTGCTCAGCGCTGCGGACGCTGCCCTGTCGTCGTTCTCGCGCGCTCGCGCCGCCGAGCTCGCCGACGAGGGCCGCGCCGGCGCCGTACGCCTGGCGAAGGTGCTCGACGACCCCGCCCCGGTGCTCAGCACGGTGTTGCTGCTGCGCACGCTCTTCGAGATCGCGGCCGTCGTGCTGGCGACGCTGATGATCACCGGGACCTACGGCCGCGACCTCGGCGCCATCTGCATCGCGGTGGCCGTGATGGTCGTGGTGTCGTTCGTGGTGCTGGGGGTTGCGCCGCGCACGCTGGGCCGCCAGCACTCGGAGGCGGTCGCGTTGGCCTCGGCACCGGTGCTGCGCGTGGTCACCGGTGTCTTCGGGCCGGTGCCGCGGCTTCTCATCCTCGTCGGCAACGCGCTGACGCCCGGACGCGGCTTCTCCGAGGGGCCGTTCGCCTCGGAGACGGAGTTGCGCGAGATGGTCGACCTCGCCGAGGCGTCCAGCGTGATCGAGTCCGACGAACGCAACATGATCCATTCGGTCTTCGAGCTCGGTGACACCGCCGTGCGCGAGGTGATGGTGCCGCGGACCGACGTGGTCTACATCGAGCGCCACAAGACGCTGCGGCAGGCGATGTCGCTGTTCCTGCGCTCCGGCTTCTCCCGCCTCCCGGTGGTCGGTGAGGACCTCGACGACATCGTCGGCTTCGCATACCTCAAGGACCTTTCGAAGCGCGTGTACGACCGCTCCGATGCGCAGACCACCGAGCTCGTCGATTCCCTGATGCGCTCGGTCCTGCACGTGCCGGACTCGAAGCCGGTCGATGACCTGCTGCGCGACATGCAGGCCGCACGCCGCCACATCGCCGTGGTCGTCGACGAATACGGCGGCACCGCCGGCCTGGTCACCATCGAGGACGTCCTGGAGGAGATCGTCGGTGAGATCACCGACGAGTTCGATGCCGACGAGGTGCTCGTCGAGCACCTCGCGGACGGCTCGGTCCGGATCTCCTCGAGGTATCCGGTCGACGACCTCGACGAGCTCTTCGATCTGGACTCCCTCGACTCCCTGGGGTTGAGCGACGACGACGTGGAGGACGTCGACTCCGTGGGTGGCTTGATGGCCAAGCACCTCGGCGTCGTCCCGATCCCGGGCTCCGAGGTCTCGGTCGGCGCGCTGACCCTCACCGCCGAGGGCGTCGCCGGTCGTCGGAAGAAGATCAACACCGTCCTGCTCCGACGCACCGATTAGGCTCGCGGTCGTGACGGAACTGATCCCCGAGGACGCGAAGCTGGTCGTGCTGGCCCGGGCCACGAGAGCACGGACCGGGGCGACGAGCGGTGCTGCACTGCGTGACCTCGACGGGCGTACGTACGCCGCCGCCGAGGTGGCACTGCCCTCGTTGAGTGTCTCGGCGATCGGCGTGTGCGTCGCGATGGCGATCTCCAGCGGCGCCAAGGGCGCGGAGGCACTCGTCCTGCTGGGCTCCGGGGTCGTTGACGACGCCGACCTGGCCGCGGTCCGCGAGTTCGCCGGCGGCGGCGTGCCGGTGCACGTCGGTGACGCCCGCGGCAACGTCGCGGGCACCGTCACCAGCTGAGGCTCAGCCGGCGGTCGGTGCCTCCGGTGCCGGCGCGAAGCTCTCGATCGCGGCGATCGCCTTGTCGAGGAAGGCGTCCTCGCCGAGGGTGTTGACCTTGAAGAAGACCGCCTGGCTGCCGCCTGCGGTGATCGCGGAGACCGACAGCTTCTCGCCGACGGCCAGGACACTCAGATTGAGGCTGACCCGGTTGCCGCCCATCGCGCTGTAGCGCTCGTAGACCCGCACCGCCATCCGGGCGTCGCCGTCGGTGAAGTCGGCGCGATCCTCGGCCTGGGCGCTCGCGCTGGTGCGC
>DASVMH010000156.1:0-7200 GCA_036384455.1 Marmoricola sp.
CCCGGTCAATCGCTCGCGGATCCGGTCGGGGTCAGCCGTGTCGTGGAGCGCACGGCGGACCCGGGCCTCGACCTTTGACGAGATCGGGTGCGCCTTCGGCGCGGTCGCGGGGTCGATGCTTCGGTGCGCCGGACAGTCCACCTGGTCCGCCGTGCCCCAGGCACGGTGTGACGTCCAGCGGAAGCAGCGCGTCGCGGAGTATTCGCGCTCCCCGGAGGTCGGGAACAGCGGGCCGATGTCGTAGTTGTGGGCGGTGGTGGCGTGCCCGGTGACGGCGAGCACGATCTCGTGCCCGTCGCGGGTGTTGCGCGCCACCATGACCTTCACGCCGTCCTCCGAGGCCACGTCATCGGCCTGGTCGAGAGCCGTGGTGCCGGCGTACGTCTCCATGGCGTTGAACAGCGCCACTGCCCGGCGGTGTGCATCCGCAGCTGCCGGCGGCCGGCGCCCCCATGACCAGCCGAGCGCACCGAGACCGAGGAACACCACCACGACGACCGTCAGGATGGTGCGCCACTTCCGGCCTGCATGCCCCGAGCGCATGGGAGGAGCCTAGGGGAGAGGACGATCCGGGCGGGAAATCCCGGAGTCGTGTAGATCGCATCCACCTGGTGAACGAGATCTACACGACTCTTGTCATTGGGCCCGTGCGAGGCGGACAACCTTCGCGCACCGGACAGCCGAGCGCAGACCGCTGCCACCCGTCCGCCTTGTTCGTCGGTGGCAAGGATCGCAACCCACGATCGCCCGTCAGCCGCGAGCGATTCGAACCGCCCTCGGCCCGGTGCACGCCCGATGCCCCGCGAGTGCTTCCCGAATCGGGCTCAGTCAGCGGCACTCTCGAGCAGCACCCACGTCACCGCCGCGGAGAGCATCGCGGCGCCCAGCATGTGCAGCGCGACCAGCGCGATGGGCAGATGGGTGAAGTACTGGACGAAGCCGACCGCTCCCTGGGCGATCTCGATCCCGAACAGCCAGACCACCGCCCGCGTACGCCGGAGCACCAGCATCGCGACGGTGAGACCGACGAGCAGGAAGACCAGGTCGGCGTGGAACTGCGCGGTCTGGAGCGGCGAGAGCCCGTTGCGGGCCGATTCCTTGTCGCCCGCGTGTGGACCGGCACCGGTCACGACGGTGCCGACGTACAACACGGCCGCGGCCGCGGCGATGGTGAGCCGGGCGATCACGGAGGGCGCCGCGAACGGTCGGTCGATCCGCCACAGGAAAGCCACCGCCAGACCGATGATCACCATCGAGGAGATCAGGTGCAGCGACACGATCCACGGATTGAGGTCGGTGAGCACGGTGATGCCGCCGATGACCGCCTGCGCCGGGATGAACATGCCCAGCCCGAAGGCGAGCCACCGCAGTTCACGCCGTCCCGACCGCCAGGCGACGACGAACGTGACGATCGCGATCGCGGCGAGCAGGAAGGTCAGGGTGCGGTTGCCGAACTCGATCGCCGAGTGGATGTTCAACTCGTGCCGGGGGGTCAACGCGCCGTGGTAGCACTTCGGCCACGTCGGACACCCCAGCCCGGACCCGGTCAGGCGCACCGCGCCGCCGGTCACGACGAGCAGGCAGTTGCCGAGCAGGCTGGCCCAACCGGTCCACCACAACCAGGTGCGCTCGGAGGTGCGGGCGGGATCCATCGTCACTCCCACTTGAAGGTCCTGGCGGTGAGCACGGTGCCGACGACCGCCCATACGGCGAGGACGAGCACCGCGGTCCCGTCGACGCGGCTGTCGAGGAAGGCCGCTCGCATCGCGTCGCCCAGCGCACCCGACGGCAACCAACGGGCCACGTCACCCCACGCGCCGTACGACGACGTGGGCAGGACCACGGCGCCGGCGGCCATCAACAGCAGGTAGACCAGGTTGGCCGCGGCGAGCGTCGCCTCGGCGCGCAGCGACCCCGCCATCAACAGACCCAACGATCCGAACGCGGCGGTCCCGAGCACGATGGCGAGCACGAATCCGGCGACCGTCCCCGGTCCACCGGACGGCTTCCAGCCGAGCGCGAAGGCGACGGCACCGACGACGACCACCTGGAGCAGCTCGACCATCAGGAGTGCGCCGACCTTGCCGAGCAGCAGCCCGGACCGGGGGAGCGGCGAACTGCCGAGGCGCTTGATCACGCCGTACCTGCGCTCGAAGCCCGTGGCGATCGCCAGCGAGGTGAAGGCGGTCGACATGATCGCCAGTGCGAGTACGCCCGGCGCGAACTCGTCGATGGGTCGATGCGCGATGTGCAGCGTGACGTGCTTGGCGCCCTCGACCCCTCCGATGAGCACGATGACCGGGATCACCACTGCCAGCAGCAGTTGCTCGCCGTTGCGCAGCATCAGCCGCGCCTCCATGCGCGCCTGCGCGATCACCTGCCTCCAGAAGGGCGCCGCGCCGGGGGCGGGGGCGAATGTGCCACTCATGAGGCCGCTCCGTGAGGAAACGAGCGCAGCGAGGCCCGGAGCGGGGCGCGTCGAATGGGCGATTCAATGCCGCTCATGAGGGGACCTCCGTGAGGCCGCGACCGGTGAGCTCGAGGAACACGTCCTCGAGATTGCGCTGGCCGAGGTTGAGCGACTCCGGCAGCACCCCGTGCTGCTCACACCAGGCCGAGACCTTCGCGAGCGTCGTCGAGTCGGCGGTGCCGGTGATGAGCAGGCTGCGCTCGTCGATGGGGCGCACCTCGACGCCGTGCCCCAGGGCCTGTTGCAGCGACGCCGGCGCCTCGGCGGGGAACGGCTCCGTGACGACCAAACGGATCGTGGCACTGTTGCCGCGGGTCAACTCGACCGGACTGCCGCTCGCGATCATCCGGCCCCGGTCGATGATGTGGATGTGGTCGGCGAGTTGCTCGGCCTCGTCCATGTAGTGCGTGGTGAGGACGACGGTGACGCCGTCGGCGCGCAGTTCGCGCAGCAGGTCCCAGGTCGTACGCCTGGCCTGCGGGTCCATCCCCGCCGTCGGCTCGTCGATGAAGACGATCTCGGGTCGTCCGACGATCGCCATGGCGAGGGAGAGCCGTTGCTGCTGGCCGCCCGAGAGCCGGCGGTAGGGCGTGCGGCCGCACGAGTCCAACCCGAGCCGGTCGACCAGCATGTCGATCGGCAGCGGGTTCGCGTGCAGCGCGGCGATGTGCCGCAGCATCTCGTCCGCCCGCACCCCGCTCCAGGCGCCCCCGGCCTGCAACATCACGCCGATCCGGGGGAGCAGTCCGGCCCGGTCGGCCACCGGATCAAGACCGAGCACGCGCACGGTGCCGCGCTGGGGCCGGCGATATCCCTCGCAGGTCTCCAGGGTCGTCGTCTTGCCCGCGCCGTTGGGACCGAGCACCGCGGTGATGGTCTCGCGGGCGACGTCGAGATCGAGGCCGTCGACCGCGGTCTTGTCGCCGTAGCGCATCTCCAGACCGCGCACCTCGACGGCTGTTGCGGGGGAAGCGGGCACGGCCGAGAGTCTACGGAGGCCCTTCCGGCCGGATGTGACCGAGGTATCGCACCCGCACGCGTGACCGGTTTGCCCCGAGTCTCGTTGGTGGGGCATGTCCGCGCTCGCCTCCGGGATCGCATCCTGGATCACCTGGGCCACCTCAGCGCTCCGCCTGCTCCTGGTCACCGCAGCGCTGCTCGTGGTCACCGGCACCGCGCTGTCCGGGGGCGGACACCCGCAGCGCACCGTCTGGGCCGCCGACGGGCACGCCACGACGGTCGCCTGGACCCCGGCCATGGCCCATCGCTATCCCGACTGCGGCCCCTCCCTGCGGCTGCGACCGCCGGCCAGTGTGATCGAGGTGGGCACCTCCGGGATCCCCGTACGGGTCGCTTTCGCCGAGGCGTGGCGGCGTACGCACGCGACCACCGGGGACAACTCCGCGGGCAACTCCGGACGCGTCGTCGCCCAGTGCCGCTCGCGCGACTGAGGGCCGGCCGACCGCGGGTAAGGCTCACCTTCGTTGAAGCGCAGGCAGAATAAACGCACAATTGTGTTGTGGAAATCGCTGGAGCCGAGCACACGACCCGTTCGCGGGTCGCTCGCTCCATCCTGATCGAAGGGCCCTCCACCGCTGCCGATCTCGCCGAGCGGCTCGAGCTCACGCCGGCCGCCGTACGACGTCACCTCGACCAACTGCTCCATGAGGGCGTGATCGAGGTGCGCGACCGGCCGGCCCTCGGCCACCGCGGCCGCGGCCGTCCGGCGAAGACGTTCGCCATCACCGACATCGGCCGCAACCAGTTCGAGCAGCAGTACGACGACCTGGCCGTCGATGCGCTCCGCTTCCTCGCCGAGACCGGTGGCGACGACGCGGTCAAGGCGTTCGCCGAGCGCCGCGTCGCCTTCATCGAGGAACGCTTCGACCAGATCACCGATGCCGAGCCCGACCTCAACCCCGTCGAGGTGCTCGCGCAGGTCCTCAGCGACGAGGGTTATGCGGCCGGCGTCCGTTCGGTGCCGGTCGGTGAGCAGCTGTGCCAACAGCACTGCCCGGTCTCCCATGTCGCACACGAGTTCCCGCAGCTGTGCGAGGCCGAGACCGAGGCGATCGCGAAGGTCCTCGGCAGCCACGTCCAGCGACTGGCCACCATCGCCCACGGCGACGGGGTGTGCACGACGTGCATCCCCGACGCGCCGGGCGCGAACCCCACTTCCCTGACCACCCACAAGAAGGAGATGCAGCGATGACTTCCATCGAGGAGCTCAACCCGGAGCTCAAGGGCATCGGCCGATACGAGTTCGGCTGGTCCGACAGCGATGACGCGGGTGCGACCGCGCAGCGTGGTCTCAACGAGGCTGTCGTGCGCGACATCTCGGGGAAGAAGTCCGAGCCGCAGTGGATGCTCGACCTGCGTCTGAAGGGCCTCAAGCTCTTCGATCGCAAGCCCATGCCGACGTGGGGCTCGGACCTGTCCGACATCGACTTCGACAACATCAAGTACTTCGTCCGCTCCACCGAGCAGCAGGCGACCTCGTGGGAGGAGCTCCCCGAGGACATCAAGAACACCTACGACCGGCTCGGCATCCCCGAGGCGGAGAAGCAGCGCCTGGTCGCCGGTGTCGCCGCGCAGTACGAGTCCGAGGTCGTCTACCACCAGATCCGTGAGGACCTGGAGGAGCAGGGCGTCATCTTCGTCGACACCGACACCGCGCTGAAGGAGCACGAGGAGCTCTTCAAGGAGTACTTCGGCACCATCATCCCGGTCGGCGACAACAAGTTCGCCGCGCTCAACACCAGCGTGTGGTCGGGCGGCTCGTTCGTGTACGTCCCGCCGGGCGTGCATGTCGAGATCCCGCTGCAGGCGTACTTCCGGATCAACACCGAGAACATGGGCCAGTTCGAGCGGACCCTGATCATCGTCGACGAGGGCGCCTACGTGCACTACGTCGAGGGCTGCACCGCGCCGATCTACAGCTCCGACTCCCTGCACTCCGCGGTCGTCGAGATCATCGTGAAGAAGGGCGGCCGCTGCCGCTACACGACGATCCAGAACTGGTCGAACAACGTCTACAACCTCGTCACCAAGCGCGCCGTCTGCGAGGAGGGCGCGACCATGGAGTGGGTCGACGGCAACATCGGCTCCAAGGTGACGATGAAGTACCCCGCCGTCTACCTCATGGGCGAGCACGCCCGTGGCGAGACGCTGTCGATCGCCTTCGCGGGCGAGGGTCAGCACCAGGACGCCGGCGCCAAGATGGTGCACGCCGCGCCGCACACCTCCAGCTCGATCCTGAGCAAGTCGGTGGCGCGTGGCGGTGGCCGGTCGTCCTACCGCGGCCTGATCCAGGTCAACGAGGGCGCGTACGGCTCCAAGTCCAATGTGCTCTGTGACGCACTGCTGGTCGACCAGATCAGTCGCTCGGACACCTACCCCTACGTCGACATCCGCGAGGACGACGTCTCCATGGGCCACGAGGCGACGGTCTCCCGTGTCTCGGCCGACCAGCTCTTCTACCTGATGAGCCGCGGCCTGGCCGAGGACGAGGCGATGGCGATGATCGTGCGCGGTTTCGTCGAGCCGATCGCCAAGGAGCTGCCGATGGAGTACGCCCTCGAGCTCAACCGGCTCATCGAGCTGCAGATGGAAGGAGCCGTCGGCTGATGTCAGCCACGAACACCGAGGTCGCGCCGGCGGAGACCATCGCGAACCTCCTCGAGGTCGAGCCTGTCGAGTCGCACCTCAACCCGCCGCCGTCCTACGACCTGGCCGAGCACCCCGTGCCGACCGGGCGCGAGGAGGTGTGGCGGTTCACCCCGCTCAAGCGTCTGCTCGGCGTCCTCGACGGCGACCAGTCGTCGGCGGAGCTGAAGTGGGAGACCACGCTGCCCGACGGTGTCACCCTGACCGAGATCTCCGCCGACGAGGCGCGCGCCCTGGAGCTCGCCCCCAACGAGCGACCCGCGGCACTGTCGGCTGAGCTCGCCGCGAAGCCGTTGCTCCTCGACGTGCCGGCCGAGGCCGAGATCGACGAGCCGGTGGTGCTCCGACTGACCGGCGCCACCGTCGACGACCTCGTCTGGGGCCGCGTCCTCTACCGCATCGGCGCCCACGCCAAGGTCACCATCGTGCTCGTCCACGAGGGCTCTGCGCGCTACTGCGCCATCCAGAGCTTCCTCGTCGGTGACGGCGCCCAGGTCAACGTCCTCACCCTGCAGGACTGGGACGACGACGCGGTGCACCTCGGTCGTGACTCGATCAGGGTCGGCCGCGATGCCTCGGTCAAGCACACCGCGATCTCCTTCGGTGGCGACGTCGTACGCATGCACGCCAACGTCGAGTACGCCGGCCCGGGCGGCGAGGCCGAGTTGCTCGGCCTCTACTTCGCGGATGAGGGCCAGCATCTCGAGCACCGCCTCTTCGCCGACCACACCGCTCCGCGCACCAAGTCGCACGTGCTCTACAAGGGCGCGCTTCAGGGTCAGGACGCACACACCGTATGGATCGGGAACGTGCTGATCCGCAAGATCGCCGAAGGCATCGAGACCTACGAGGAGAACCGCAACCTCGTGCTCACCGACGGCTGCACGGCCGACTCGGTCCCCAACCTCGAGATCGAGACCGGGGAGATCGAGGGCGCGGGCCACGCGTCGGCGACGGCGCGCTTCGACGACGAGCAGCTGTTCTACCTGCGCTCGCGCGGCATCTCCGAGAAGGAGGCCCAGCGCCTGGTCGTCCGGGGCTTCTTCACCGACCTGATCCGCAAG
>DASVMH010000157.1:0-1699 GCA_036384455.1 Marmoricola sp.
AGCCCGCGGTACGTCGGCACGCAGAAGAACTGGTCGCCACCGACCACGCCGCGCGTCAGCAGCAGTCGGACGATGATGCACGGATCCGGAACCGCACAGTCGCGGCCGGCCCACGCCTCCGCCGTGCTTCCATCGGGCAACCACGGAGCCTCGGATGTCGCCGCGATGAGGCGTTCGTCTGCCACACGGTGAGTCTTACACGCGCCCTCTTAGCGGCACGCGGACGCCGGCAGTGGCGCCGGCACCCCGACGGTCGGCATCCCCAGGCCGACGCCCTTGGGGGTGACCGAGCGCGCCTCCCACGCGTCACCGGACCGGGTGCGCCGGACCTCGATGACCTTGTCGGCGACGAGATGGTGCGGCGCCGCGTAGGTGACCTCGGCGACGACCACGTCACCGGGCCGCGGGACGTCGTCACCGACGGCGAAATGTACGAGCCGGTTGTCACGGGCGCGCCCGGAGAGCCGGTGGGTGGACTCGTCCTTGCGGCCCTCACCCTCGGAGACCATCAACTCGACCGTGCGGCCCTCGAGCGCCTGGTTCTCCTCCCAGGCGATCTGGTTGACGAGCGCGACCAGACGGTCGTACCTGTCCTTGACCACCTCCGGCGGCACCTGGTCGGGCAGATCCGCCGCGGGCGTACCGGGACGTTTGGAGTATTGGAACGTGAACGCGCTGGCGAAGCGGGCCTCACGGACCACCTTCATCGTCTCGAGGAAGTCCTCCTCGGTCTCGCCGGGGAACCCGACGATGATGTCGGTGGTGATCGCGGCCTCGGGCATGGCCGCGCGGACCCGCTCGATGATGCCGAGGTACTTCTCCTGGCGGTAGGAGCGGCGCATCTCCTTGAGTAGCCGCGAGGAACCCGACTGGAGCGGCATGTGCAGTTGCGGCATGACATTGGGCGTGGCCGCCATGGCCTCGATGACGTCGTCGGTGAAGGCCGCCGGGTGCGGACTGGTGAACCGGACCCGTTCCAGCCCCTCGATGTCACCGCAGGCCCGCAGCAACTTGCCGAACGCGAGCCGGTCGCCGAATTCGACGCCGTAGCTGTTCACGTTCTGGCCCAGCAGCGTGACCTCACTGACGCCGTCGGCGACCAACGCCTCGATCTCGGCGAGGATCTCGCCGGGGCGGCGATCCTTCTCCTTGCCGCGCAGGCTCGGCACGATGCAGAACGTGCAGGTGTTGTTGCAGCCCACGCTGACCGACACCCAAGCGGCGTACGCCGAGTCGCGCTTGGTCGGCAGCGTGCTCGGGAAGACCTCGAGTGACTCGAGGATCTCGACCTGCGCCTCCTCCTGCACACGCGCGCGCTCGAGGAGGACGGGCAGGGAGCCGATGTTGTGGGTGCCGAAGACGACGTCGACCCACGGCGCCTTCTGGGTGATCGTGTCCCGGTCCTTCTGGGCCAGGCAGCCACCGACGGCGATCTGCATCCCGGGCCGGCCCGCCTTGATCGGTGCCAGGTGGCCGAGGTTGCCGTAGAGCCGGTTGTCGGCGTTCTCCCGGACCGCGCAGGTGTTGAACACGACGACATCTGGAAACTCAGCCTGCTCGTCCTCACCGCCCGAAGGGCGGAACTTGAGATAGCCGGCATCCTCCAGCAGCCCGGCCAGCCGCTCCGAGTCGTGGACGTTCATCTGACACCCGTAGGTGCGGACCTCGTACGTTCTGGCGCTGCTCATGACCGGTCAAG
>DASVMH010000158.1:0-6113 GCA_036384455.1 Marmoricola sp.
CGGTCGCCTCGGGGCAGCTCGACGAGATTCCCGATATCGCAGCCCGAATCCGCGACTCCACGGAAGACTGGTGACGCCGTGCCCGACGCCCGCCGCCTGACCCAGCCGATCAGCCTCGCCCTGTCCGCGGTCGGCGCCCGCCGTACGAGGAGCGCCGAAGAACTCGCCGCCACCGAGGCGTTCTATACGGTGCCTGACGAGATCCCGACCGTGCCCGGCACGCTGATCCGCGACGAGCCGGCCACCTTCTACCTCGACCCGTTCAAGCTCGTGCAAGCGCCGGCCGTGGCCGAGCGGATCATGTTCACCAGCACCGACCGGCTCGGCCACCCGATCGCGGTGACCGGCGTGGTCCTGACCCCGACCCGGCCACGCACGAAGCGCGACGACCGGGCGTTGGTCGTCTTCGCCGTCGGCACCCAGGGCATGGGCAGCCAGTGCGCGCCGTCGAAGCAGATGGCCGCGGGTCGCGAGTACGAAAGCCTGTTCATCGGAGGCCTCCTGGCCCGCGGATACAACGTCGTCGTCCCCGACTACCAAGGCCTCGGCGTCGCCGGCACCCACACCTACATGAGCCGCGAGGTCCAGGGGCACGTCGTGCTCGACGCGATCCGCGCTGCCCGCGAGCTCGGCTCCGCCGAGATTCCGCTCGACGGCCCGGTGGCGATCACGGGCTATTCGCAGGGCGGCGGGGCGGCGGCGTCGGCGGCCGAGATCGCACACGAATATGCCCCCGAGATCGACATCGCCGGCGTCGTGGCGGGCGCGGTCCCCGCCGATCTGCGGCTGACCGCCAAACTGCTCGACGGCGGGGCGTACTTCGGCTTCCTCGGCTACGCCGTCGCGGGCCTCACCTCGGACTATCGGATCGACCCGGCGCTGATCCTCAATGACGACGGTCTGGCCATGATCGAACGCATCACCGGCCAGTGCCTCTTCGAGTCGTTGCGGACCTACGCGTTCACGAAGTCGTCGTCCCTGACCCGGGACGGGCGATCGATCTCGCGCATGCTCGGCGAGGAGCCGTTCGCGACGATGGTCGCCGACCAGCGGCTCGGCGAAGGACGCTGGCCGCGGATGCCGGTGTTGCTCGTCCACTCCCGTCTCGACGACGTGGTGCCGTACGAAGCCGGCCGCGCCCTCGCCGAACGTTGGGTCGCCCAGGGCGCACGCGTCCGCTTCAGCACGTTCCACGCGCCGACGCACGCCGTCGCCGCGGTCACGTCGTACGCCTCGGCGTTCACGTTCCTGCACCGCCGGTTCGCGGGGTCGCCGATGCGGCCCAACACCGCCCGCTACCTGCGCGGGCTCGCGGAGGACTAGTCGCTCAGCTCAGGAACGCACTTCAGCATCTGCTTCTCGACGCTGACCACGGCGGTCTTGTCGGCGCCGGTCGGGTTGTAGTCCTTCTTGTTGTCGACGATGGCCCGCAGCGCGGAGTCGGACAGCTTGGAGTCGTGCAGGGCCTTGGCCACGCAGTTGAGCGCATCCTTGGAGACGCTGTTGAACGACTGGCCGAACACATTGTCCGAGCCCTTCGAGAGTGCGCTCTGGATGTCCGAGGTCGACGGACGGCCACCGCCGCCACCCCCGCAGGCGGACGTGAGCAACATGGCAGCTCCCGCGACGGCGGCAGCGAGCTTGCGGTTGTGCAGGTTGGGCATGACGTCCCCTCAGATCGGTGCCGCACGGTTGCGGCGACGCACCGGCCGACGCTCAGCGCAACGGCCACAGGGAATCTACCGCCGGGCGAAGCTGTCTAAACAGGCCTTTCAGCGCGGATCGGCGAGCAACCGCGCGAAGCCGACCTCGGCGGCCCCGTAGAGCGCGGAGTCGCGCCCGAGGGCCGGAGCGACGAGACCGAGATCCCCGCGCATATCGAAGCAATATCGGGCGGTGGCAGCAGCGACCTCGGCGCGGACGAGCTCGAAGACGTCGGCGAGGGACCCGCCGAGCACCACCCTCTCGGGGTTGAGTGTGTTGAGCAGCCACCCGAGCGCACGGCCGAGAGGATCGACCAGCCCCTGGACCGCCTCGAGAGCCTGCCGGCGGCCGTCGCGGGCCTCGGAGAAGACGAGGCTCACGCCGCCGCTGCCCTCACCCTCGTGGCCGGCGGAACGCAGCAGCGCGTCCTCGCCGAGATAGAGCTCGAGGCAGCCGTGCTTGCCGCAGTGGCATCGTGGCCCGGAGGGGTCGAGCGGGTTGTGGCCGATCTCGCCCGCGTGCCCGTCGCGCCCACTGAGCGGGACCCCCGATGCCATGATGCCGGCGCCGACGCCCCCGCGGCCCATGAGGAAGACGGCGTCCTCGCAGCCGCGTACGCTCCCCCGCCGATGCTCGGCGAGGAGGGCCAGGTCGGCGTCGTTGCCGAGGACGACGGGGACGCCGTCCGGCACCTCCTTGGCCAGCATCTGGGCCAGCTCGACGTCGCGCCAGCCGAGGTTGGGCGCATCGCCGATCCGGCCGGTGTGCCGATCGACGGTGCCGGGCACGCTCACCCCGAGGCCACAGGGCCGTGCGCCGGGCCGACCCTGTTTCCAGACGACGTCGAGCGCGGCGACGACCCTGGCGACGACGTCCTCGGGGTCGGGGTGCGGCTGCACCTGTCCGTCTGCGGTGTCGACCACGGTGCGCGCGAGGATCTGGCCGCCGAGCCCGATCGCGGCGACCGTCGCCGAGGTGAGGTCGATGTCGACTCCGAAGGCGAACGGGCCCTGGTGATGGGGGACGACCACGTGCGAGGGCCGGCCCACACCGGAGCCGCCGCTGGGCACGACCTCCTCGACGAGCCCGAGCTGGGTCAGGTGTGCCACGAGTGCCCCGACCGTCGACCGGCTGAGCCCGAGACGCTGGGTCAGCTCCGCCCGCGTGACCTGACCGTCACGATGGACGTGCGCCAGCGCCAGGGACAGGTTGTGCCCCCGGATGGCATCGGGCCTGACCACCGCGCGCATTGCCAGCTCTCACACCTTCGCGGAGCGGCGCCGCGAGATCGCGTCGACCGAGGCGGCGACGAGCAGGACGACGCCGGTGATCACCTGCTGGTACTGCGGACCGAGGTTCGCCTTGAGGCCGAGGCCGTTGGGGATCATCACGATCACCAGCGCGCCGAGGATCGCATCACGCGGCTTGCCTCTGCCACCGAAGAGCGACGTGCCGCCGATGACGGCCGCCGCGACCGCGAAGAGCAGGATGTTGCCCGCGCCGAGGTCGAGGGAGACAGAGAACGACTGGGACGACAACAAGATGCCGCCGAAGGCGCCGAAGGACGAGCACAGCACGAATGCCGTGACGCGGACGTGGTCCACGTCGATGCCGGCACGCCGTGCCGCTTCGGCGTTGCCGCCGATCGCGTAGAGGTGCCGTCCCCACTGGGTCTTCGACAGCCCGATCGTGCACGCGATCATCAACACGATGACGATCACCGCCGCCCACGGGATGCCTTCGATCCGGCCGTACTGGTTCGAGCTGCGGTTGCGATTGGCGAGGAAGGTGAGCACCACGCCGATCACGATCAACACACCGCCGCGGGCGAGGACCAGCTCGATGGTGTCCGCCGCCAGGCCCGCCTTCTGCGCCGTGATCGACTTGACGAGGGTGTACCCGATGTAGATCGCCAGCACGACGATGGTGAACACCCACGACCACATCGGGGTCAGGTTCTTCTGGGTGAGGCCGTTCCACAGGTTGAAGTTGGAGGTGCCGATCGACTGCGAGTTCAACGCGAACAGCAGCACACCCTGCCACGCCAGGAACAGCGCCAGGGTGACGACGAAGCTCGGGATGCGCACCTTCGCGACCAGGAACCCGGTGACCACGCCGACGGCGGCGCCGATGCCGATGGCCGCGACGATCGCCCACACGATGTGCTTGTCGATGTTGGCGAGGATGATGACGAGCCCGAGGACGATGACCACCGCGCCGCTCCACGCCCTGAGCCAGACGGCGAGCGCGAGTGCGAGCACGAGGAAGGCCAGCAGCGCCCAGTAGACGCCGCCGTCGAGTGCCTTGTGCAGATCCCCGGAGAAGACCGCCCGCGCGGCGAAACCCGCGGCCATACCTCCGGTCGTGCCCGCCGACAGGTCGATCTCGCCGAGGAGCAGGACGAAGACCAGTCCGAGGCCGATCACCGCGATGTAGGCGCCCTGACCGGGCAGGTTGCCGATGTTGTAGGACGTCAGGAAGCGCGAACTCACCTGACTGAAGATCACTCCGAGGACGACGATGCCCAGGATCGCGGGCAGCGCCCCCGGGTCGCCGCCACGCAACTTGTCGAACCAGTCGCGGACGGCGCCGTTGATGTCACGACGCTCGACGTCGAGGGAGAATTCGCTGGCGCGCTCCGGCTTGCTTGCGGTGGTGCTCATGGCGTCCTCCTCAGATGCTCTTGTCGGCGGTGGCGGCGGCGAGGCCGAGATCGCCACTGCGACCCGACGTGATCAGCTCGACGATCTGCGCGGTCGAGGTGTCCTTCGCCTTCACCTCGGCGGCCACCCGGCCCAGATAGAGCGCGCAGACCCGGTCCGCGACCTCCATCACGTCGTTCATGTTGTGCGAGATCAGCACGACGCCACGCCCCTGATCGGCCAGCCTCCGCACCAGGTCGAGGACCTGGCGGGTCTGGGCGACGCCGAGAGCGGCGGTCGGCTCATCGAGGAAGACCACCTTGCTGTCCCACAGCACGGCCTTCGCGATCGCCACCGTCTGACGCTGGCCACCGGAGAGGCTCGCCACGACCTGGCGTACGGACGAGACCGTGCGCACGGACAGGCTGGCCAGGGCCTCGCGGGCCTTGCGTTCCATCTGGCCGTCGGCGAGGAACCCGAAGCGCCGGATCTCGCGACCGAGGAACATGTTCTGGGTGATGTCGAGATTGTCGGCCAGCGCGAGGTCCTGGTAGACGAACTCGATGCCGAGGCTCGTCGGCACGCGCGGGTCGTGGAGGACGACGGGCTTGCCCTCGAACTTCACCTCACCGCTGTCGTAGCCGTTGATGCCGGCGATGCACTTGACCAGCGTCGACTTGCCGGCACCGTTGTCGCCGACGAGGGCGGTCACCTCGCCGGGATAGACCTTGAAGTCGACGTCGTGCAACACATGGACGGGCCCGAAGCTCTTGTTGAGCTTCGAGATCTCCAGGATCGCTTCACTCACGTTTGCGCACCTCGTTCCGGGTTCGGGAGTTCGCTCGATGTGCGAACGCCTGCCGGATGGATCACATCCGGCAGGCGTCGCATCGACTCAGGAGATGCCGAGCTTCGAGCAGTCGGACTCGATGCCCTTGCAGATCTGCGCCGCGGTCAGGGCACCGGCCTTGACCACGTCACCGACGTTGGCCTGCGTGATGACCTGTGCCGGCAGCAGCAGCGCCTGGATCTTGTGGCTGGAGCTCTGCGGGTCGGCGAACGGGCTCAGCGTCATGCCGGCCTTGGCCGGGTCCTTGCCCTGGATCAGGGCGATCGCCAGCTGCGCAGCCGCCTGGGCCTCGAGCTTGACGTCCTTGAAGATCGTCATGGACTGCTTGCCCTCGACGATGTTCTGCAGACCCTCGGTGCCGGAGTCCTGGCCGGTGACCACGACGTGGCCGGCGAGGTTGTTGGACTTCAGCACACCGATGACGGCGTTGGCGATGTCGTCGTTGGCCGCGAGGACGCCCTGGATCTCAGTGCCGTTGGTCGCGGTGAGCGCCTGCTGGAAGGCGGGGGCGGCGTTGTTGACGTCCCAACCCTTGACGACCTGCTCGTTGACGATCTTGAGCTTGCCCGCGGACTGCAGCGGGTCGAGGATCTCGTGTGCGCCCTTCTTGAAGAGGACCGCGTTGTTGTCCACGTCGGTGCCGCCGTCCATCATGATGATGTTCGGGTCCTTCACGCCCTGGGCGTTGAGGCAGTCGACGAGGGTCTGGGCCTGCAGTTTGCCGACGTCCTCGTTGTCGAAGGAGACGTAGTAGGGAGCGGTGCCGCCGAGGTTGACGCGGTCGTAGTCGATGACCTTGACGCCCGCCTTCGCGGCCGCCTGCTCGACACCGGCGCCGGACTGGGCATCGATCGAGTCGATGATCAGGACCTTGACGCCCTCACCGATCATGTTCTGGGCGATCGAGGCGAACTTCG
>DASVMH010000159.1:0-1867 GCA_036384455.1 Marmoricola sp.
GCGGTCTTGTTGGCCGACTCGGTGAGGTCGGCGCCCTGCACCCGCTCCTTGGCGTAGTCGAGAGCGTTGAGGTAGCCGGTGCTCAGGGTCGCGATCGCCTTGGTGCCGACCATCATGCGGGCGTTCTCGATGACCTGGAACATCTGCGCGATGCCGTTGTGCACCTCGCCGACCAGCCAGCCCTTGGCGGGCTCGCCGCCGCCGACCTGCGGGTCGCCGAAGGTGACCTCGCACGTGTTGGAGACCTTGATGCCCATCTTGTGCTCGACGTTCGTGACGTACGCGCCGTTGCGCTCGCCGGTCAGCTCGCCGGTCTCGAGGTCGAAGTGGTGCTCGGGGACGATGAACATGCTCAGGCCCTTGGTGCCCGGGCCGCCGACGCCGTCGATGCCCTCGGGACGCGCGAGCACCAGGTGGATGACGTTCTCGGTCATGTCGTTGGTGGCCGAGGTGATGAAGCGCTTGACGCCGGTGATGTTCCAGGTGCCGTCGTCGTTCTGGACAGCCTTGGTGCGGCCGGCGCCGACGTCGGAGCCCGCATCGGGCTCGGTGAGCACCATGGTGGCGCCCCACTGCTTGTCGACCATGAACTGCGCGATCTGCTTGTCGCGGTCGGTGCCGTTGCGGTGGACCACGCCGGCGAACATCGGGCCCGCGCCGTACATCCACAGCGCCGGGTTCGCGCCGAGCACCAGCTCGCCGATCGCCCAGTTGACGGTCGACGGGGCCATGGTGCCGCCGAGCTCGTTGAGGGTGCCCATGCGCCAGAACTCGGAGTCCATCCACGCGGCGTAGCTCTTCTTGAAGCTCTCCGGGATCGGCGCCGAGTGGGTCTGCGGGTCGAAGACCGGCGGGTTGCGGTCGGCGTCGGCGAACGACTCGGCGAGGACGCCCTCGGACAGTTTCGCGACCTCGTCGAGCACCGAACGCACGGTGTCGATGTCGATCTCCTCGAACGCGCCGGTGCCGAGCACCTCGTCACGCTTGAGGACCTCGAAGAGGTTGAACTCGATGTCGCGCATGTTGGACTTGTAGTGGCTCATGGACCCACCCTTTTCACTTCGTTGGTTCGGGTACCGACCAGCTCGTCAGGTTGTTGCTACTGGTCAGTAACTTCATTATCTGCCCCGGTCTGGTGCTGTGCAACCTGAACGCCCCGATGTGTGACGTACGAGGCAGAACATGTTCTGGTGGGCGAATTCCGGATAGTGCGACACATCTCGTACCGTCGATGCCCGATTTGTCGTACGGGATGTGTCGCACTATCCCCCGTGGCGAATCCGTACCGACTCGCGCGACATGGGAGACTTGGGGCGTGCGCGTGTCTGCGAAGAGTGACTACGCCCTGAGGGCGTTGATCGAGATCACGCTGCGCGAGGGCGGCCGGCCGGTCAGTGCGGAGGAGCTCGGCCGCGTGCAGGAGATCCCGCACGGCTTCCTCCAGGCGATCCTCGGGGACATGCGGCGCGCGGGCATCGTGATGAGCCAGCGTGGCCAGTCCGGCGGGTGGAAGCTGGCCCGGGCCGCGAGCGAGGTCAGTGTCGCTGATGTCATCCGCGCCGTCGACGGACCGCTGGTCAGCGTGTACGGCATGCGTCCCGAGGCGGTCTCCTACCAAGGAGCGGCCGAGGTGCTCCAGCTGGTGTGGATCGCCGCGCGTTCCTCGCTGCGTGACGTCTTCGAGACCGTGACGATCCAGGCACTCGCCGAGAAGGACCTGCCCCCGGACGTGCTCGCGCGAACGACCAGCGACGAGGACTGGCAGCCGCACTGACCCTTCCGCCGGGAACTAGAACACGTTACAGTTTGCGGATGATCGAGTCCGAGTTCATCGACTGGCAGGCCCCCGACGGCGACCACCCCGTAC
>DASVMH010000160.1:0-4355 GCA_036384455.1 Marmoricola sp.
CTCGACGGCGCCGTGGAGTCCGCCGTGCGCCTCGGGGTCGCGGACGCGGTGGCCGACGTCGTGGAGACCGGCAGCACCCTGCGTCAGGCGGGTCTGGAGATCGTCGGCGACGTCATCCTGGAATCCGAGGCGGTGCTGATCAGCCGCGCGGACGCGACCCAGCAGCCCGCGTTCGACATCTTCCGGCGACGCCTCGACGGTGTCCTCGTCGCGCGCAGTTACGTGATGATGGATTACGACATGCCCGTCGCTCGCGTCGACGAGGCGGTGGCGTTGACTCCGGGGCTCGAGAGCCCGACGGTCTCGCCCCTTCATCGGGAGGGCTGGGTGGCCGTGCGGTCGATGGTGCCGCGCTCGGGCGCCCAGCAGTTGATGGACGACCTCTACGAGATCGGGGCGCGCGCGATCCTCCTCACCGACATCCACGCGTGTCGGCTATGAGTACGCCGGCGACGCAGATGAGCTCGAAGACATTGACCCTGCCGAGGACCTGGCGACCCTTCGGCACCAGGATCGTCGGCACCCTGGCCGGCGTGATGGTGGTCGTGATGGTGATCGCCGCATGGATCGGGTTCGGGTCGAGCATCCGTGCGCAGTTCACCCCGCTCCAGATCGGCACGCTGGCCTTCCTCGGCGTGATCGCACTCGGTGTGTGGTTCGCGATCATGCGGTCGCGGGTCACCGCGACGACCGCAGGACTGACCGTCGTCAACGGCTACCGCCGGCGCGACTTCGAATGGGCCCAGGTGGTCTCGGTGTCGCTGCGCAGGGGAGCGCCGTGGGCGACGATGGATCTCAGCGACGGCACCACGGTGTCGCTCATCGGTGTCCAGGGCTCCGACGGCGGGCGTGCGGTCACGGCGGTGCGTGAACTGCGGGTCATCGTGGAGAAGATGTCTCGGCCCAGCTGATCCGGAACGTTCCCGACCAGGGCGTCCCCGGCCGGAGCTCGACGAGATCGGTGCCGGAGTTGAAGGCATCGGCCGGAGCGGTCATCGGCTCGATCGCCACGGTCGCGCGCGCCTCCGCCGAGGACAGGGTGTCGCCGGTGAAGACCTGCACCCACGGCCAGGCGGCGTCTGCGGAGACCTCGACCGCGTGCCGGCCCTCCAGGCGCACCCGGGTCCAGCCGCTGTCGTCCCGAGCAAGACCCGTGAACGCGTCGTCGAGGACGACCCCATGCAGGGCACGCGGCGGGTCGAAGCCGGAGGCGGGCCCGGTCTCCTCGGTCGCGGTCGGCAGCAGCCGGTCGTCGACGAGTTGATGGGTCGTGGCGGCCAGGTGCAGGGTGCAGTCGTCGGCCGGTGCACCGGCGTCGAGATAGGGGTGCATCCCGGCCGCGAAGGGTGCCGGCGTGCTGCTGATGTTCTGGGCGCCGAGCGTGATGGTGAGCCCGTCCTCGCCGACCGCGTACGCCACGGTCAGATCGAGGGTCCACGGATATCCGGACCGGGCCGGGAGCCGGCAGCCGAGTCGGATCGAGGAGTCGGTGCGTTCCCGCAGCCGCCAGGTGTGCCAGCGCGCGAGGCCATGGATGGCGTTGTCGAGACCGGGCTCGCTGAGCGCGACCTGATGGGTCTGCCCGGCGTACGAGAAACGACCGTCGCGGAGTCGATTGGGCCACGGCACCAGGATCTGCCCGCGGGCCGCGCTCACCGCCCCGGCGGGGTCGGAGCCGGCGACGATGCGGACGTCGTCGTACCAGACGTCGCCGAGACCGCCACCCGCCTCGAGCACGACGGCGCGGTAGCCGCCCCCGGAGATCTGCCAGCTCGCCGCTCCGCTCATGTGTGCATCGTAAGGTCCGCCCGCGCGCGAGTCGCCTCACGGGAGTAGAGGTCGGTCTCCTCGAGCATCCACTGCTCCCACCGACCGCGCACGCCCTCTCCGTCGCGGGCGATGCCGCGAGCCAGCCGGGTGGCCTCGTCGGCCTCGACCCAGGCGAGGACGGTGCACCACCGTGCCCAGCGCCGGTTGCCGGAGTTGACACCCTCAAGGATCAGGTACGGGGTCGGCGGCACCCACACCCGTTCGGCATAGGCGTCCTGCTCCCAGTCGAACCGGCGATAGCTGCCCGCCTCGTCGCGCGCGAGCGGTTCCAGCAGTGAGGCCACCTCCGCGTCGGCCCCGTCCATGCCGGACCAGCCGGGATACAGATCGTCCATGTGGACCACATGACCCGCGGTGTGGGCTGCGACGGCGGTGGCGAGGGTCGTCTTGCCCGAACCGGCGGGGCCGTCGATGCAGATCAGACGTGCTGAACCCAGCGTGGGTGGACGGGCGGTGGCCGTGGCCACGATCGTGTGCACCCACGGTGCCGGATCGGTCACCGAGCTACCAGGCGAGTCCGAGACCGCGGTAGGAGGGCACCGAGTCGACCACGTCCTGCGCCTGCAGGAGGTGGACGAGATTGGTGTGCTCGGCAAGCTCTCCGGACTTGGCGTGCCGGAACCACACCCAGTCCCCGACGTGCAATCGCGCCGCGCCGGGCCCGGTGAGCGGGGTCTGCACCTCGCCGACGCCCTCCAGTGAGGTGACCTGGAGACCCGACGGCGCCCAGGGGACCGGGAGCCGGTCCCTGCCGGCCGCGCCGGAGGCGATGAAGCCGCCCCCAGCAACTGTGGCGATCGTGTCCGAGGGCCGACGGACCACCGGGACGCCGAAGTACGCCGCGGGGCGGGGCCGGAAGCTCTGGTAGTGGTCGAAGAGGGCCGGGACGAGCAGACCCGAGCCGGCCGCGACCTCGGTGACGACCGGGTCGGCGACGGTCGACTCGACCGATCCGGAGCCGCCGGCGTTCCAGAAGCGCAGGTCGACGACCTCCTTCAACGCCTCGGCGATCCGGTGCCGGCGCTCACCCAACTGGGCGATCGAGGCGCCCTTGAGGCGACGAACGATCATCGACTTCGCCCGCTGGCCGGGCACGTCGTCCTGGACGCCGGCCACCTGACCCTCGTACGTCATCACGCCGTCGACCACGAGACCGCGCTTCTGTGCCGCCCGGGCGAGCGCCACGATCTCGGCGGCGTCGTAGAGCGGGGAGCGCTTGGGGCCGACGTGGGAGGGGCCCCACTTCAGGCCGGCATCGATGTCGATGGCGACCTTGACGGGGGCGGACCCGTCGCGGCACCCGTCGATGACGTCGAGGTGGGCGACGTCGTCGATCATCAGGGTGATCCGGTCGCGGAGCCGCTCGTCAGCGGCGAGCTTGCCGATCGCGCCACGGTCGACCGTCGGGTAGGCGACGACCATGTCGTCGCAGACGTCGTTCTCGGCCAGCCAGATCGCCTCACGCAGGTTGTAGCTGAGGACGCCCTCGACCGCGGGATCGGCCAGCGCCCGCTGCAGCAGGGCGGGGATGCGGATCGACTTCGAGGCGACCCGGATGGGAGTGCCGGACGCACGCCGCGCGAGGTCGGAGAGGTTGGCATCGAAGGCGTCCACGTCGATGACCACCATCGGGGTGGCCGGGTCGTCGAGGTGCGCCACGGCGCCGGAGAGGCGGGCGGCCAGACGGTCGTGGGCGGAGTCGCGAGACGTGGTCATGAGATGCCCCTTCGGCGCAGGATCTCCTCGATCTCGGAGAAGTCGTCGTCACCGCCGGTGGCATGGGGGAGCGCGCCTGTGGCGGACCTGGATCTCGTCGGTTTCGGCTCCTTGCGGGCAGTGCCGTTCCGGCCCCGCGATCCGAGGAGACCGCCGGCGCCGATGAGGACGAAGCCCACCACGGCGACGATGATCCCGATCCACACCACGGGGGAGAAGACCAGCCGGGTGGCCCAGTCGCCGACGTCGGTCAGTACGTTCGCGAGCAGGCGCAGCGTGCCGGTCATCCACGCGGCGATCGGCAGCAGGGTCCAGCCCGCCCCGCGTACGCCTGCGCCGAGGCCGTGTTTGCGGTACGCCCGCCAGGTCAGCAACCCGGCGAGGATGCTCAGTGTGCACGCGAACGCGCCCCACGTCGCGGAGTCGTACGTCATGACGCCTAGCCTACGGTCCATGTCCTCTCCCGCATCCGAGCCCGGTGCCCGGTCGATCCCCGACCCCGGCTTCGCCGGTGATGCCGGGGAGACCCCGACGCCGGTGGCGGCCGCGCTGGCGCGCTTCCGGTCCGGTGATCGCGGCAGCCACCGCGAGACTCTCGCCGTCGTCCAGACCGCGCGCCTCCTCGTCCCGGTCGTGGCTGTCCTCGGCGAGGTGGAGCTCGACGAGCACGGGGCTGCGCACGACAAGACCAGCGACATGGCGACCGTGATGCTCACCGGGGCGGACGGTCGTCAGGGTCTGCTGGCGTTCACCGGCATGGGGCCGCTGACCTCGTGGCGGGCCGACGGCCGCCCGGTACCGGTGACGAT
>DASVMH010000161.1:0-2260 GCA_036384455.1 Marmoricola sp.
CCAGCTCCCGCGACGCTGTGCCCGACACCCGTGCCCTCGCATCGGCAGACGCAGACACTCAGTACCCCAGCGCGCTCGCGATAGGTCCACCGGCCAGCACCCCGACGACGGCGCCCAGCATCATGAACGGCCCGAACGGCATCGCCTTGTGATCGACGACCTTCAGGACCGCGAGCACGGCGCCGATCACCCCGCCGAGCAGGATCCCGGCGTACCACCCGCAGGCGACCTCGGCCCAGCCCAGATAGCCCAGTGCCATCCCGATCAGGCCGGAGAAGCGCACATCGCCGTAGCCCATCCCCGATGGCACCAGAAACCACATCAACAGGTAGACCGCGCCCATCGCGATCCAGCCGCCAAGCGCGCCGAGCAACACGTGCGCGTCCCGGTCGAGCCAGGCCGCGAGCAGCACGAGCACGATCATCACGGGGTAGGACGGCTTCACGACGTCCGACGGCAGCAACCTCGTGCGCCAGTCGACATACCCGAGCACGACTCCGAGCGGGATCAGCAGTGCCCACGGGACGAGCGCTCCCGTCCATCCCAGGTGCCAGCCGATCGCCGCCCCGATGACGAGCCCGGCAAGACCGAGTCGCAACGCCAAATACGGCGCGCGCGCGATCTCGGCGTACGCCACCTTCACGTCCGCCTCCGACGCGTCGACTTCCGCCTCCGACGCGTCGAGTTGCGGCTCCGACGGGTCGAGTTGCGGCTCCGACGCGTCGACTTCCGCCTCCGGCTCGGGGATCCGGGCGATCAGCATTGGGCCGAGGGCACCTCCGAGCGCGCCCGAGGCCGCGAGCAGCACGATCGCCAGCACGTCCATCGCTCCCCCTCAGTCCGAGACCCGCGCCGCGAGTTCCCTCTCCCCCGCTGCCCGCATGACCGACAGCGGCACGTCGGCGATGCCGGTCATCAGCCGGACCTGTCCGATCGCCTGATGGACGAGCAGGTCCAGCCCGCCGACGACAGTAGCGCCAAGCGATGCGGCTGCGGAGACGATCGGCGTGGGCCACGGGTCATAGCGCACCTCGAAGACGGCGTCGGCACGCAACGCGTCGAGCAGATCCGGTGTCTGTGCGGCCGACGGGATCGTCGACACCACGAGATCGGCGCTGATCGGGGCGGTGAGCGATGCGACCGAGAGTCGGAGTCCGGGGGCGCCGCGGGAGACCACGTCCACCGTCTCCTGGGCACGTGCGGCGTCGCGTACGTGGAGGGATGCCGTACGACAACCCAACGATGCGGCCGCCAGCACCACCGTCGCCGCCGTCGCGCCACCTCCGAGGACCGCGACCGACGACACCGAGGTGATGCCGCGTTCGCGCAGGGCCGCCACCGCCCCGGGCAGGTCGGTGTTGGCGCCCTCGCGTCGCCCGTCAGTGAGCACGACCGTGTTCGCCGCACCGGTGAGCCGCACCGCTTCATCGGTCGAGGTGAGCAGCGGCAGCACCGCCCGCTTCAACGGCATCGTCAGCGACAACCCCCGCCACGACGCATCGAGGCCCTTGAGGAAGGCCGCGAGAGAGTCGGAGTCGACGTCGATCGCGTCGTAGGTCCAGTCCAGCCCGAGCGCGTCGTACGCCGCGCGGTGCAGCACCGGGGAGAGCGAATGGGCGATCGGGCTGCCCAGCACGGCACAGCGCGTCATCAGCAGGCCGTCGAGGTCTTGCAGTACTCCGTGAACCGCGCGACCGCCTTCTCATGGTCCGCGTAGGTCGTCGAGAACACCGTCTCCCCGGTCTTGAGGTTGACCACGACCCAGTAGAGCCACGGCCCCGCGGCCGGGTGCATCGCGGCCTGGATGGTCTTCGCGCCGGGGTTGCCGATCGGGCCGGGCGGCAGGCCGTCGTGCTGGTAGGTGTTGTACGGCGAGGAGTTCGAGCGTTGCGCGGCGGTGGTCCACACCTGCCCGGAGAGCTTGTTGGCGTACGCCACCGTGGCATCCGACTGCAGCCGCATCCCCTTGTGCAGGCGGTTGTAGATCGCCCGCGCGACCTTGGGGTAGTCCGCATCGCGACTGGCCTCGTACTCGAGGATGCTGGCCACCGTGATCACCTGCTCGGGGGTGAGGTTCACGGACCTCGCTCCGGAGTCGACACCGAGCGAGGCGAATTCCGCCTTCGCCTTGGCGACCATCTGCTTGAGCAGGCCGACGGCGGACTGGTCGGGCGCCACGGTGTAGGTCGCCGGGAAGAGGTACCCCTCGACGCCCCCGCCGGCAGACGCGGGGAGGCCCAGCTTCGCCGGATGCTCGAGC
>DASVMH010000162.1:0-1573 GCA_036384455.1 Marmoricola sp.
CGTGGGGTGGCGGTGCGCCGGCCGGCGACCGTATGACCGCAGTCCCCACACACCGCGTAGGGCCACTCCCCCGCTGCGCCGTCGACCGGTCGCATCTCGACCCAGGTCCGAGCCGACCCACAGCGAGCGCACGGCCGGCCCAAGGGCCGGCGCGCCTGGCCTGACCCCGCGGCTCGGTGACGCGGGCGTGCGGAACCACGATGTGCGGCGGTCGTCATCCCCCGATGCTCCCCTCAGAGACCGACAGAGCTACGCAGGTCGTCCTCGGTGAACCCACCGAGCTCATCGGTGCGCTCGAGGAGCAGGTCGATCGCCACGCGGACCAGCGTGTTCTCGGTGATCCGCTCCCCCCGGCTCCGCCGCTGCTTGTTCAACCGACGCGACAGGTTCGTCAACGAGTCGAGCTGGTCCGAACGCATCCGCACGTCCTTGCGCTCCAGCTGCAAGTAGCGCGGCAGCTCGGCCTCGTCGAACTCGGGCTCCGCCGGCTTGGGCGCCGTCTTCGTCGTGGTCGCCTTCTTGGCAGGCGTCTTCCTCGGCTTGCTCGTCGCCTTCGCCGTGGTCTCGGCCGGCTCACCGGGCGACGGTGCCGAGGTCGACGGCGTCGCCTTCACCGTTGAAGCGGCCTGAGCCGGGGCAGTCTCCTCCGGCTGAGTCGGGGCGGGCGTGACGACACTCAGCCGCCCGTCCTGGGTCCCCTCCCCCGCTGCCGGGGTCGGTGTCTCCTGCGAGGCCTCCTGCGCGTCGGTGACGACCGTCATCAGATTCGCGAGGCCGCCCTTCACGCGTGCCATCAGTTCACCGCCCGGATCTCAGGCGCCTCGGCGCCGGTGTCGTTGGCCCACAGGGACGTGAGCTCCAAGGCCACGTTCTTGAAGTCGTCGGCCGCCTGCACCGCGGTGCGGTCGCCCCCGTACTGGGTGACGACCTTGCCTTCGAGCACCGCGTCGCTGTGGAGCTTGTACAGCTTGATGTAGGAGGTGAAGTAGCGCAGCCCGGCCTGCTTCAAGAAGCTCACGGTGTCGTAGTAGGCCACCGACTGCGTCTTGCCGCCAGTCTCTGGGCCGGAGATGACCCCGTTGCGCATGTCGGCCTTGTTCACCAGGATCCGGTAGTCCACACCGGCCGGCTCGACCAGCTGCCGGATCGTCTTGACCAACGGCGGTACCGCGAGGCCTCCCCCGGCCTCGGTCGGCAAGATCGCGAAGTCAGCCTCGCGCAGCACGGTCTCGAGGACGTGGCGGGCCGACAGGTTGCCCGGCGTATCGACGATGACGACGTCGTACGGCAGGCGGCGGAGCTGAGCCAGGTTGGCGGGGTCGGTGTCGTCGGCGACGTCGAACGGCAAGTTGTCGCCGGCCTGGTCGGCCCAGAACGACGCCGAGTTCTGCGGGTCGACGTCGACCACCAGCACACGCTGGTTCTGCGCCAAGACGGCTGCGAGGTTCATGACGGTCGTCGTCTTGCCCACGCCGCCCTTCTCGTGGAGGACTGCCACAATCCGCATCGCGATCTCCTTAAGAACTAGGGGGAAGTGCGTTAGTTCTGATGCTCGGAAGTGCCGGAGTTCGGA
>DASVMH010000163.1:0-23293 GCA_036384455.1 Marmoricola sp.
GGCGAGGCGGGCCCGGGCGTACGCACTGCGTTGACTCGGTGCGGTGACGAACGCGCGGCCGGCGGACCGTGCCGCGGCCGTGGCGGCGAAGGCCGCCCGTTGCGTGTCGAAGACCGCGAGGACGACATAGACGAGCGGGACGAGGAGGATCAGGGCAAGCCAGATGAACTCCACGATGGCCGAGCCCGATTCGTCGCGTGCGACACGCACCGTCATGGGGCTGCCGCTCCCTGCTCCTCGACCGCGTGTCCCACGACGTCGAACGAGACAGAGGGGCCCCACAGCCCGAGCGGCGGCACCTCGGCATGGACGGTGACCACGACCATCGGCACACCACGGACGGTCTCCTCGTGCGCGCGTACGTCTGCGGCGAACCGGGCAGCGATCGCACCGTCGATCTGGGAGCGGGTCCGCGCCACGCCGGCTGCGGGACCACGGTCGATCGTCGCCGCGTATCGCGCTCCCTCGGCGGCCGCCGCGGCAAGGGTGTTGTGGACGTGCATCACGAGCGCCACCTGCGCGATCCCGAGCACGAGCGGCACCAGGATCAAGCTGACCAGGACGAAGTCGACGACGGCCGCGCCGCGGTCATGCTCAGCCGGACACGGACGACAGCGCATTGCTGAGCATCGAGTTGAGTTGCGGTCCCGCGATCGCCCACAACCCGGCGACGAGGCCGGCGGTCATGACCGTGATCAGGACCCAACCCGGCACATCGCCGCGATCGTCACGACCCTCGATGAGCCGACGGATGTATCTCATGGGTGTTCCTTTCTTCAGGTTTCCGTGCTCGTCACACGACCAATCGCAGCCCGACGAGTCCCGGGAAGAATGCGAAGACGATGACGATGGGGAGCACGACGAAGACGACCGGAAGCATCATCAACACCTCCTTGCGCGCGCCGATCTCGATGAGTTCGCGCCTGCTCGCCTCACGGACGTCCGCAGCCTGCGCGTGCAGCACATCGGTGAGCGGGGTGCCGCGCTCCACAGCGATCGCGACCGCCTCGGCGAAGCGCGCCAGCACCGGGAGTCCGGTGCGCGAGGCGAGGTCGTCGAACGCCATCGCCACCGGTCGGCCGGTCCGTGTGGTTGCGAGCACCGATGTCAGCTCACGCGCCAACTCGCCGTGGGAGCGACTCGTGACCCGGTGCAGGGCCGCCACCGGACCCTCCCCGGCAGCCATCGCGAGCGCGAGCAGGGTCACGACCGAGGGGAATTCCTGCAGCATCTGCCGCTCCCTCGCACTCACGGCGGCGGTCAACCGGTTCTCCCGGAGAAGGACGGCGAGGAGTGCTGCCGCGCCGCAACTGAGCAGCAACGGGATAGCCCGACCCGGATCACGCAACGAGATCCAGGCGGCAGGCACCGCTGCGAGCGCGAAGACGACGAGACCGTCGCGCACCTGCGCGACCCGGAAGTCATGCAGGGTGAGGTCCGATCCGAGCCGACGCAGGCGACGCTCGACCGAGGCACCGCCACCGAGAACCCGTTCGATCCCCCGCGCTCCGACGCCGATGAGCGCACGCAGACCCTCGCGCGTCAAGAAACCGCCCGACCCACCCGCCGGACGTCCCAACCCCGGAAGGTCCTGCACGTAGGCCAGTACGCGTGCGGCGAAGCGTCGTTGCCTGGCACCGATCACGGCACCGAACACCGCGCACGCGCCGAGACCGAAGAGCCCGCCGAGCACGATCCCCAGCAACCGCCCGTGGTTCATGAGAGCACGCGCTGCTCGGTCGGGAGCTGGCCGAGTCGCGCCATCAGCCGGTAGGCGACAAGACAGCCGATCGCACCGCCGGTGAGAACGAGTACGCCAACGGGGGTGTCGTAACGACGGATGACGTCGGGCTGCAGGCACAACAAGATGAGGACGAGCCATGGCGCGGCGACGGCGAGCCGGGCGCCATTCACCGTCCACGCCTGCCTGGCCTCCAACTCGGACCGGGTGCGGGCGTCCTCACGCAGGAATCCGGAGAGCTCGCGCAGCAACCGTCCGAGGTCGCCACCACCCACTTCGCGGGCGACCCGCAACGCCTCGACGACCTGGTCTCCGACCGGATCCGCCAGGCGTTCCTTCAGGCGATCGAGTGAGTCTCCGAACCGGCCGCTCACCTGGTAGTCGAGTGCGAACGACGCGAAATAGCCACGCAGCGCTTCCGGGCCACGCCGCGCGAGGGCGCCCAGGGCCTCGGGCAACGACAGCCCGGCGCGGACCGCTGAGGCAAGGTTGTCGACCGTCTCGGGCCAGACCACCGCGAGCGCACGCAGACGGCGACGGGCGCGGCCACGGAGGAGGGCTATCGGGAGGTAGGCCCCGATCCCCGCGAACATCAGCGCCACCGGTGCGGTGCGAGACGCCACCTGCATCAGCAACCCCGCTGAGGCGCCGGTCGCGCAGCAGGCGACGATCACGTGTCCGGGACGGGTGCCGGCCAAACCGGCCTCGGCGAGCAGGCGCTCCGATCGCGATCCCCGGCTGTCGGACGTGGGCGACGCGCGGGGCACCACGAACGCCGACAGCAGCAGGATCAGGCCGGCGCCGAAGCACAGCCCGAGAACGGTGCCGATCATGGGACTGCCCTCAGGAGCCCGACGATGTCGATGCCGGCCCGCTCGAACGCCGCCATCCGAGGAGGGAGCCCCGAAGCGCGGGCGAGGGTCCCGCCCTGGCGTACGAAGAGCGTCTCGGTCTCGATCACGTCGTCCTCGACGCGACCGGGCACGGAGACGATCTCGTTGACGCGGCGAGATCCGTCCGCGTCGATGCCGAGATGGACGACGAGATCCACCGACGCGGCGACGGTCGGCACCACGAAGCGGGCCGAGATGTTCTCCCCCGCGAGCAACGGGAGTGTGCACAGTTTGACCAATGCCTCGCGCGCGCTGTTCGCGTGCAGTGTTGCCATCCCGGGCATCCCGCTGTTGAGGGCCAGCAGCAGGTCGAGGCACTCCGCGGCGCGGACCTCCCCGACTACGATCCTGGTCGGTCGCATGCGTAGCGCCTCACGCACCAGGTCGCGCAACGTGACCGACCCGGTCCCCTCCAGACCTGCCTGGCGGGTCTGGAGGGCGACGGCATCCGGGTGCACGAAATTGAGCTCGAAGACTTCCTCAGCCGTTACGACGCGATCCGACCCCGGGACCGCGGCCGCGAGCGTGTTGAGCATGGTCGTCTTGCCTGTCTGGGTGCCGCCGGCCACAACGATGTTCAGTCCGGCGCGTACGGAAGCGTGTAGGAACGATGCGGCGACCGGCGTGAGCGAGCCGAGCCCGACCAGATCGTCGAGATGCGCCGCCCGCAACAGGAATTTGCGGATGTTGACCGCCGCGAAGTCACGGCTGATGCCTTCGAGTACGACGTGCAGTCGATGCCCCTGGGGCAACATCGCGTCGACGAACGGGCTGCTGACGTCGAGGCGACGACCGCTCGCCTTGAGCATCCGCTCCACGAGGTCGCGGACCTGGTCGCGGTCGAGGAGGATGTCGGTCAGCTCGTGGCGACCCTGCCGCGCGCAGAAAACACGCGACGGCTCGTTGATCCACACCTCCTCGACCTCGGGGTCGTCGAGCAGGCGCTGCAGCGGCCCGAACCCCGCCACCCTCGCCACGATCTCAGCGGCCACACCGGCGGCGTCGGGCACCGGCGCGACGACACCGGTCAGACTGCGGTCGTTGTGACGATCGATGGCCCGCTCGGCGAGCCGACGGACGGCACTGGTGTCGACCTGGGGATCGAGCCCCTCCTGCCGCACCGCCTCACGGACATCATCGGTCAACTCCTGCACCAATGACTCCGACGCCTCGGTCTCACGCGCCACGCGCACGGGTCTGGCGATGGTGGCGGCGTGCGCACCTGTCCCCTGGGTCATGCCGATCCCCTTCCCGAGATGGGGGATGTGCGTACCTACCCGGGTGGGCGCGCTCGAAACACATCGCTTTGCGAGCTGTGGACAACCCGGTCCGATTCGACGAGTTTGGGCGCCGAAGCGCGCGGGAAGGGTGTCACCGGACCCGGCGGGTGCCCGCCGAGTCTCGGGATCGGCGGGACCGCGGGGCTCTCGGGGTTCAGGTGGCCGGGAGGGCGAACAGGTCGCCGTGCTCCTCCAGCCGGTCCAGCACCTCACCCATCTGCAGTTGCTCCAGGGCGAGTGGGTCGTCGGCGCCGGCCTCGATCTCGGCCCAGGTGCGCGGCGCTGCGGCGTACGGGCGCTCACGACCGCGCAGCGAGTAGGGCGACACGGTCGTCTTGGCGCCGGTGTTCTGCGACCAGTCGAGGAAGACCCGCCCGCGTCGTCTCGCCTTGCTCATCGACGACACCACCAGTGAGCGGTGGGCGCGCTCCAACTCCTCCGCGATCTCCTTGGCACGGTCGCGCACCTCGTCGTACGGGCGATCCCCCGCCAACCCGGCGTAGAGGTGCAGCCCCTTCGAGCCGCTCGTCACGGGCACACAGTCGAGGTCGTCTGCGGCGAGCCGATCGCGTACGAGCAGCGCCACCTGTGCACAGGCGTCCAACCCGACGTCCTCGCCCGGATCGAGGTCGATGACCATGCGGTTCGGGTTCAACGGCTCCCCGTCCGCGTCGACGGTCCATTGGTGCACATGCAACTCGAGCGAGGCGAGATTGGCGAGGTAGGTGAGTGCTGCCAGCGAGTCGACGATCGGGAAGGTGAGCTCGCCGGCCTCGCCGTCGCTGCGCGAGCCCGTCGTCGGCACCCGCACGGTGCGCAGCCAGGACGGCGCACCGGACGGCACGTTCTTCTCGAAGAAGGACGCCTCACCGGTGCCGTGTGGCCACCGGATCCGGGTCACCGCGCGATCGGCCAGGTGGGGCAGCAGTGCGGGAGCCACCTGCGCGTAATAGTGCAGCACCTCGCCCTTGGTGGTCCCGGTGCGCGGGAACATCACCTTCTCGAGGTTGACCAGGGTGAGGGTGTGCCCGTCGACCACGACGCGGGTCTCGGTGCGCTCCTCGGCCACGCTCAGCGCCCGACGGCCATGACCGGGTGCGCCGCCGGGTCGAGCCGCGCCATGAGCTTGCGCACGAAGCCTCTGGGCGCCGACACGCAGCCGGCGGTGGCACCACCGCCGTTGACGTGCAGGAAGATCCCCGCGCCGCGGTGGCGTACCGGATGCGCGTAGTTGTAGGAGGTGACGATGGCGTACTCGTACTGCTCCGGATACGCCGACAACCGTTCCGAGCCGTTGACCGCGCTCGCCGGAAGGCCCGGCCGGAAGCCGCCCTGCGCCTCGTTGCGATAGCGGTTGTAGAACCGCGATCGGTTGTCCTCGACCCAGAAGTCACCCTTCTTGATCCGGCGATAGCGCAGCTTCCAGGACGCATGGGCGGGGTGCCGGCCGAACGCCCACAGCAGCCGGGTCGTTCCGAGTGGAGTGGTGCCGGTGCCTTGGTGGCGCCGCTTCGGCGCAACGAGGCCGCCGTAACCGATCCGCGCGTGCGTGGTGCGCAGCACCCGTCGCCAATGACCGTGTCCGAAGAGCCACAGCGTCGCCCGCGCGTGATAGCCGTGGGTGTGGTTGACGGTGACGACCTGGGTGCCGTTGGGCGGCAGCGTGACCCGCACCCCGTCGAGTCGCACGGTGTGCGCTCCGGCGGCGAGCGCCGGCGCGACGACCACCGAGCACAGCAGCCCGGACAGCGCCACCGCGGCCGCGACCGTCCTCACCGGTCGATGGCCCAGCCGCGCGATGCCCAGCCACCGGTGCCGCCGGCGACGTTGATCGCATCGACGTCGCGGGAGCGCAGGAAGTCGGTGACCTGCGCGCTGCGCCCGCCGGACTGGCAGATCACGAAGATGGTGCGATCGCGGGGCAGCTCCATCAGCCGGTCGGGGACCTCGTTCATCGGCATCGGTACGGCGCCGGGCACGTGACCGGCTTCGTACTCATGCGGCTCACGTACGTCCAGCACGTACGCGCCATCGGCGTGCGCGGCCGCGAACGTCTCGAGGTCGACCTCGGCGGGCTGCTCCGACTCCTGCTGTGCGATCTGGCGGCGGACGTCGTCCATGTCGAGACCGCGCACGGCCCCGATGAGCTCCTCGAGCGTCGCCGCCGGCAACGCGCCCGGCTGGGAGAAGACGCAGATGCCGTCGCGGAAGGCCATCAGGGTCGGGATCGAGCTGATCTGTGCCTGCGTGGCGAGTTCCCGCTCGGCCTCGGTGTCGATCTTTCCGAAGACGATGTCGGTGTGCTGCTCCGAGGCGGCGCCGAAGACCGGCGCGAAACCGCGGCACGGACCACACCACTCGGCCCAGAAGTCGACGAGGACGATGGCGTTGTCGCGCACCGTCTCCTCGAAGGTCACGGCGGTCAGGTCGACGGTGGCCATCAGGTCTCCAGCTCTGTCGGGGGTCGGACGAGGTCGTCGGGGTCGAGATCGCTTCGTACGCCACGGTACGCCGGTTGCCGCAACCGGCCGTCGCCCGTCACGGCGAGGTACTGCACGTCGACGATCACTTCCGGCCGCACCCACAACGTGCCCTCGCGATCCGCTCTCGGGAGGTCGGAGGCGAACGGCGATCGCTCCTCGGCCAGCGGCGCCAACAACGCCAGCAGCGTCGCACCGGCACGCCCGGCCAGGCCGCTGCCGACCCGCCCGCGGAACTCCAACCCGCCGCGTCCCGGCTGCCCCACCAGGACGGCCCCGAGCCGGCGGTCGCTGCCGGTCTCGAACCGGAAACCACCCACGACGTACGACCCGGTCGGCCGGATCGGGAACTTCAACCAGTCCCGGCTCCGCCGGCCGGGGTGATAGAGCGAGGCCCGTCGCTTGCTGACGATGCCCTCCAGACCCTGCTGTGCCACCGCCGCCATCAGGCTCGCCCCGTCGTCGTACGTCGGCGGGACCTGGCAGGCCGCGCCGTCGAGGGACAACCCCTCCAGCAATCCTCGCCGCTGTTCCCAAGCAAGGCGGGTGACGTCATCGCCCTCGTGGCGGAGCAGATCGAAGGCGAGCAATGTCGCCGGTGCCGCGGCGGCGAGGCGCTCGGCCCTCGCACGTTCACGCACGTGCACGCGCTCGACCACCGCACCGAAGGAGGGCGCACCCTCACCGATCACGACCATCTCCCCGTCGAGGAGGACCCCGCTCCCCGCGCCGGCGAGCGCCTGCAGCTCCGGGAAACCAGCGGTCACGTCGTTCTCGTTGCGGGTGGACGCCCGTACGCGGTCCCCGTCGATCTCCACGAGCAGCCGGATCCCGTCCCACTTCACCTCGTGCACCCAGTCGGGACCAGGCGGGATCGTGTCGCCGCGGGTCGCGAGCATCGGCTGCATCCCCCCATCCTGCCCGTTACGCGCGTGACAGGTGTGGGGCGAGCGGTCATGCTTGAGCGATGCGGGCAATCTGGAAGGGCGCGGTGTCGTTCGGCCTGGTCTCGGTGCCGGTGAAGGTGTTCTCGGCCACCGAGAACAAGGACGTGACGTTCCGACAGGTCCATGCGAGCGACGGTGGCCGGATCAAGTACCAACGCGTGTGTAGCCTCGACGGCGAGTTGGTCGACTATGCCGACATCGCCAAGGGTTATGAGACCGAGGACGGCGAGATGGTCGTCCTCACCGATGCCGACCTGGCGGACCTCCCGGTGAGCAGCAGCCGCGAGATCAGCGTCGAGAAGTTCGTGCCGAGCGACCAGATCGACCCGATGCTGCTGGACAAGTCGTACTACCTGGAACCGGAGGGGACCGGCGCCAAGCCGTACGCGCTGCTGCGCCAGGCCCTCGCCGACAGTGACCGGATGGCCCTGGTCACGGTTTCCCTGCGCCAGCGGATGTCGCTCGCCGTCCTGAGGGTCCGCGATGACGTGATCGTCATGCAGACGATGATCTGGCCCGACGAGATCCGTGCCCCCGAGATCGACACCGGCGACGCCGAGGGCGCCAAGCCCGCCGAGGTGACGATGGCACACACGCTCGTGGAGACCCTCGCCGGCGACTTCGACCCCGACGAGTTCGAGGACGACTACCGCCAGGCGGTCGAAGCGCTCGTCGAGGCCAAGATCGACGGGGGCGACGTCAAGCAGGCGCCGACCACTGCCAAGGCGGGCGGCGAGGTCGTCGATCTGCTCGCCGCGCTGCAGCGCAGCGTCGAGGCCGCGCGCACCGCCCGCGGAGAGAATTCACCGTCGGAGGCCGCCGCGTCCGAAAAGGATGCGGCCACAACGCCTGGCAAGAAAAAAGATCGTGCTACGACAAGCCGGAGCGCGAAACGGGCCCGTTTCGGGGTGCCGCCGTGATGTCAACGGTGACGGATGGCGACCTCCGTCACAGGGGTGGCAATTGTGATCCGAGTGGTCATTTGGGCCAATTCTTCGATACATTGCGCAGTGACCAGTCATGATCTGGGAGGTCGGTGCGCGTGCGCGCCTTGCCTGTCATTGATGCCCGAAGACCAGAGGGAAGTCTTGTGAAGCGAAATCTGTTTAAGGCCGGAATGGGCGGCGTCTCGATCGCAGCGGCGGCTGCCATGGTCGCGCTCAGCGCTGGACCGGCTCTCGCGGCGACCGGTTCGACCGGCGAGGGCGACTCGAGCGCCGCGACCGGCACCGGCCTCTTCAAGATCCTTGACACCGGGAAGTGCGCCGCCGAGGACACCGCGACGACCGACAAGGGCACCCCGACCGGTCGCTGTGGCGACGGGCTGAACCTCAACAACCAGATCTCGGCGTTCTCGCAGAACGGTTCCGCCCCGGGCGACGGCACCTCCACCGCCGACGCGAGCGTCGCCCCGATCGACCTCACGAACCTCGGCACCAGCCTCGACCTCGGTGGGATCGTGAACGGCCTGTCCGCGATCGACACCGGCACCATCCTCGACGGCGTGATCGGTGGCGCGACCTCGGCGCTCCAGCCGGTGCTGAAGGCTCTTGAGCCGACGGTGCTCGCGCCGCTCAACAGCGCGCTGCAGACGGCCCTCGGCGCGGTCACCAAGGCGCTCCCGATCACTGTCTCGATCGGCGCGGTCAACGCGCAGTGCTCCGCCGAGCCCGGCACGGCCAAGGGCGACAGCACCGTTGCGGGCATCGACCTCAACGTCAGCCTGGGCGGACAGGTGATCAAGGTGCCGATGAAGCTGAGCACGACGCCCAACTCCAACCTGCTGGTCGGATCCCCGAAGCAGCTGGTCAACGGCATCATCGCCGGCCTCGAGGACACCTTCACCAGTTCGCTGGGTGGCGTGCTCGACCCGCTCAACAACGTCCTGAGCACCGTGCAGTCCAGCGTGACCAACACGATCTTCGACCAGTTGGAGGCTTCCCTGCTTCCGGCCGTGGCGAACGCCCTGTCCGCGATCATCAAGGGCACGGTCAACGAGCAGGACCCGGTCTCGCCGTCGACCACCGGTCAGATCTCGGTGACCGCGCTCGACCTGACGATCCTCGGCAGCAACAACCTCAAGTTGGCCCGTACGCACTGCGGTCCGAACACCCGCAAGGGTGAGCCGACCCCGTCGCCGTCGCCGTCCAACTCGTCGTCACCGTCGGCCTCGCCCTCGGGCCCGGTCCACCCTGACGGTGGTCTTGCCGGCAACGGCGGTCACGCCGACGTGATCCTGGCTGCGGTCGCCGCGCTGCTCGCGATGGCCGGCGCCGGTGGCACGCTCGCCTACCGCCGTTACGGGATGCCGCGCGGCTGATCCAGCCGAGCAGCACCCGCACGGTGCAGAAGTGAATCGAGCCGATCCGGAGTGAGACCACAGGTGTTCCCCTTCGCAAAGTCGAAGAAGCGCGCCCCGTCCGTGGTCTCACTCCTGGATCGGCTCGAGCATGCTGGGCGCCTGATGACGGTGGTGGCGCTGTGGATGCTCCTGGGTGCCACCGTCGGCGGGCTCGTGTTCCCCGGATCACCCGGACCCAAGAAATCCGACTTCCACCCGCTCGGCGCCGAGTTGGCGCCGGTGCGGCTGGTGGTGCCGTCGCTCGACATCGACGCCCCGATCCTGCCGATCCAGGTCAAGGACACCATCCTCACCCCGCCGAGCAACTACCGCGACGTCGGCTGGTGGCAGGACAGCGCCAAGATCGGGTCCGCGACCGGACAGACCGTCATCATCGGTCACACGGTGCACACCGGTGGTGGCGAGATGGACAACCTCGGCTCCATCCAGACCGGCGCCATCGTCAAGGTCGTCACCAAGAAGCACACCGTCTGGTACCGCGAGACCTCGGTGATGGTCTACTCCAAGACCTTGGACGCGAAGTATGCGCAGGAAGTGTTCTCCCAGGACCGCCCGCAGAACCGCCTCGTGCTGATCACGTGCACCGGCTGGACAGGCTCGGTCTACACGAGCAACGTCGTGGTGTTCGCCGACCCCCTCGGGGTCCCGAACAAGCACGCGAAGGTCGTCGACGTACCCACCCAGGCCTCCTGAGGAGCGTCGGACGCCGAATCCGCCGGTTCGGCGGTGGGCGTCACGGTCGCTGCATAGGGTTTGCGGGCGGTTGTTTCGGACGGGCGAGAGGCGCGCCGGGGGCTTAGGTCCCGATTTCCAGTCACCTGGTGACTGGAAATCCCGACCTAAGGCCGCGCAACCGCCGTCAGCCGCGAGAGACGGCCAGGTCGCGCGACGCCGTGCGCTGGGCAACATCCCGACCCGCCGGCTTCAGACATCCCGCTCAGGCCAGCGACTCCACCCAGGCGCGGTGCAGATCGGCGAACTCGCCGGTGCCGCTGGCGATCAGGTCCGCAGGACTGCCGTCCTCGATGATCCGGCCGTGCTCGAGGACGAGGACCCGGTCGGCGATCTCCACGGTGGAGAGACGGTGCGCGATGATCACAGCGGTACGCCCCGCGAGGACCGTACGCAGCGCGGACTGCACCAGCCGCTCCGACGGGATGTCGAGGGACGATGTCGCCTCGTCGAGGATCAGCACCGCCGGATCGGCCAGGAACGCCCGCGCGAACGCCACCAGCTGTCGCTGACCTGCCGAGAGCCGCCCTCCACGGTTGGCGACGTCGGTGTCGTAGCCCTGCGGGAGCGCCGTGATGAAGTCGTGGGCACCCAGCGCCCTGGCCGCAGCCACGATCTCTGCGCGGGTCGCATCGGGACGTCCGAACGCGATGTTGTCGGCGACCGTGCCACCGAAGAGGTAGTTCTCCTGCGTGACCATCACGACGTGACCGCGCAATGTGGTCGCGTCGAGGTCTCTCAGGTCGATGCCGTCGAGCAGCACCCGGCCGACCGTGGGGTCGTAGAAGCGCGTGGCGAGCTTGGCGAGGGTGGTCTTGCCGGCACCGGTCGTGCCCACGAGGGCGAATGTCTGGCCGGCGGGGATGACCAGGTCCAGGTCGTCGATCACCGGTCGGTCGGGGACGTAGGAGAAGCCGACCCCGTCGAAGGTGAGCTCACCTCGCACGGTCGGCAGCAGCCTCGGTGCCTCCGGCTCGGGGACCCCAGGTGTCTCGTCGAGGACGCCCGCAAGCTTCTCCAGGGCGGCCGAAGCCGACTGGAAGGTGTTGTAGAACTGCGAGATGTCCATCATCGGCTCGAAGAACTGCCGCAGGTAGAGCAGGAACGCTGCCAGCACACCGACCGTCATCTGGCCGTGGAAGGCGAGGTAACCGCCGTAGAGCAGGACCGTGCCGATCGTGAGGTTGCCGATCAGCTTGATGCCCGGCATGAACCAGGCCACCAGTCTGAAGGCGTCGAGATTCGCGAGCCGGTAGTCCTCGTTGACCTGCTCGAAGATCTCGTGGTTGCGACGCTCGCGGCGGAACGCCTGCACGGCACGGATGCCGCCCATCGACTCCACGAAGTGCACGATGACCAGCGCGACCTTCTCGCGCGTGCGTCGGTACGTGCGCGCGGAGTTGGCCCGGAACCACCGGGTGATCCAGATCAGGAACGGCCCGCAGAGCAACGCGACCAGACCGAGGCGTACGTCGAGGACGAGCAGGAGGACGGCGGTGCCACCCAGGGTGAGCGCGGCCGTGATGAGACCGTCGAAGCCGTTCTCGAGCATCTCGTAGATCGCCTCCATGTCGGAGGTCTGTCTCGAGATCACCCGACCGGAGGTGTACCGGTCGTGGAAGGCGGGGCTGAGCCGCTGGAAGTGCTCGTAGATGCGCGAGCGCAGCGTGAAGAGGATGTCCTGGCCGACCTGCCCTGACCAGATCAGGAAGAGGTTGCGGGTCGCGGCCTGGATCAGCGTGCAGGCGAGCACCACCCCCGCGACGGCCAGCAGCGGCTTGAGGTCGTCGTGTTGGCGGATCGGCGGGATGCCGGAGTCGATGCCGACCTTGACGAGGTACGGGATCGCCAGGACCGCGGCGTTCTCGAGGACCACGAGCACCACCAGCCAGCGGATCATCCGAGCATGCGGCGCGAGCAGTCTGCGCAGCAGCGGCCCGGCCAGACCCGAACGCACCGCCTCGACGTCGGCGGCGTCCTGTTCCTCGTGGGCGCGACCACGCCACTCCTCGATCGAGGTCATGACGCTCCCACCTCCGCCGGCTCGGCGGCGAGCAGCTCGCGATAGGCGGGCACCTGCGCGAGCAGATCACGATGCCTGCCGACATGGGTGATGGTGCCGTCCGCGAGCAGGGCCACCTTGTCCGCCAGCAGCACGGTCGAGGCGCGATGCGCGACGACGATGCCCGTGGTGCGACCCAGGACGCGCGCGAGGGCGTCCTCGACGAGGCGCTCGGTGTGCACGTCGAGGGCGGAGAGGGTGTCGTCGAGGACGAGCACCTTCGGACGGGCCAGCACCGCACGGGCGAGTGCGAGGCGTTGCCTCTGGCCGCCCGAGAGCGACAGGCCCTGCTCGCCGATGCGCGTCTCGAGCCCCCAGGGGAGGTCGCGGACGAAGCCCGCCTGAGCCGTGTCGATCGCCGCGTCGACCTCGCTCTCCGGCGCATCGGCACGGCCGAGGGTGAGGTTCTCCCGCGCACTCATCGAGAACAGTGTCGGCTCCTCGAACGCCGTCGCCACGAGGCTGCGCAGGTGCGGCAGTTCGAGGTCGCGCACGTCGACGCCGTCGATGCTCACCCGACCACCGGTGACGTCGTAGAGACGCGGGACGAGCGCCGTGAGCACGGTCTTGCCCGAGCCGGTGGCCCCGACGATCGCGAGGGTCTCACCCGGCGCGATGTCGAGGTTGACGTCGCGCAGGATCGGCTCGTCCGGGGCGTCGGGGAAGGCGAAGTCGACATGCTCGAACCGCACCCGGCCCTCGGGATGCTCGATCACACGCGTGCCGGACACGATCGCGGACTCGGTGTCGAAGATCTCCAGCACCCGCGCGGACGCCGTCATCGCCTCCTGGGCCATCGCGAGGATCACGCCCAGGGACGAGACCGGCCACACCAGGGAGAGCAGCAGCGTGATGAAGGCGACCAGGGTGCCCGTGGTGAGGTTGCCGCGGCCGACGCCGACCGCACCCAGCACAAGGACGATGACGACGGCGAAGTTCGGGATCACCTCGAGGAAGGTCCAGAACTTCGCCGACAACCGGACCTTCCGCATGCTGGTGGCACGCAGTCGGTCGGCCGCGGCGGCGTACTTCGTCGCCACGTGGTCGCTGCGGCCGAAGGACTTGATGACGCGGATCCCGACGGCACCCTCCTCGGCGAGGGTGGCCAGGTCGCCCTGCTCGTCCTGGACGCGACGGGAGACCACGACGTACGCCTTCTCGAAGCGCATCGAGAGCCAGATGATCGGCACCGCGGTGGCCGCGACGACCAGACCGAGCGGGACGTACATCCTCAGCAGCACGACCGTGGTCGCGATCAACTGGACGATGTTGGTGAGCAGGAAGAGCATCCCGAAGCCGCTGAAGCGGCGGATCTGGGAGAGGTCGGTGGTGACGCGTGAGAGGAGCTGCCCGGACTGCCACTTGGTGTGGAAGCTCATCGGCAGACCCTGCAGGTGCGTGTAGAGCGAGTCGCGCAGGGTCGTCTCCATGCCGAGCACGGCATCGGACTGCACCCACCGCCGCAGCCAGATGAAGAACGCCTCGAGGCAGCCGAGCCCGATCGCCAGCAGGCCGAGCGGCAGCACCGGGCCGACCTCGTGGTGCGCGATCGGGCCATCGATCATCGCCTTGGTGACCAGCGGGATGGCGATCGCCAGCGCCACGCCGCTCAGCGCGGCGACGAGCATCACCGCGAGTGATCCGACGTAGGGGCGCAGGAAGCCGCGAAGCCGCCAGAGCGAGTGCACGCCAGCCACTGCTGGTGCGCTCGAGAACTCTTCCGACATCGTCCTTGCACGCTACAAGTTGTCGCCGACAACCGGCCACTTGATTTCGCCGGAGCCGGAGCCGGAACCGGAACCGACTCAGCCCACGAGCGAGCGCACCGCGCGCAGCGCCACGGACATCCGCGCGAGATCCGCGGTGTCGTCCCCGCACAGCTCGGCGAGCTGCGTCGTCGCCTGCTCGACGAGGTCCTCGGCGGGGGTCTCCCCGGCGAGCTCCTGCGCGGTCAGCTGCGCATGCACGGCATGGAGGTCGTCGCGCAGAGCTGCGCGGGCCATCGTCTGCCAGCGATCCTCACGGGGCAGCGCGAGGATCCGCTCGACGACCTTGGGCAGGCCCAGCCGCTCCCCCAGCGCGAAGTGGGTGCGGGCCACCAGCGTCGGATCGAGGTCGTCGCGCACGCTGGTCTCGACGACGCCGAGCAGTGCGTACGCCGGGGGGCAGATCGCGACGCGTACGGCGAGATCCTCGGGCGCACCTGCCTCGACGAGCCGGTCGCGCCGGGCGGCGAAGGCCTCCGCCTCGGCACCCCCGAGCAGCTCGGGCAGCTCCCCCATCAGCTTCTCGACGGTCACCTCGAACTCACCGACGAGCGCCTCGCTGTCGAGGGGCGGGCGCCGGTTGGTGACCAGCCAGCGGCTGGCGCGCTCGACGAGGGTGCGCATCTCCAGCCGCATCGTGGTCTGCACCGCAGCGTCGATCTGGTTGTCGAAGGACGCCACGTGGCGCCACAGCCGTTCGGCACCGAAGACCTCACGGGCCACGAAGTTGGCGCGGGTCAGCATGGCGACGGACGCACCGGTCTCGCCGGCGAGTCGGTGGCAGAAGGTGATCCCGGCCCGGTTGACCAGCGCGTTGACCAGCTCGGTCACCACGATCTCGCGGTGCAGCTGGTGGGCCTCCATCTGGGCGCGGTACTCCTGCCGCATCTGCCCGGGGAAGTAGCTGTAGAGGACACTGCGGAAGAACGGGTCGTCCGCGATGTCCGTCTCGAGGAGGCGTTCGCTCAGGACGATCTTCGTGTAGGCGAGCAGCACGCTCATCTCGGGATCGGTCAGGCCCTCACCACGCTCGAGGCGTCGTGCGACGTCTCGTCGGCTCGGCAGCGCCTCGAGCTCGCGGTTGAGCTGACCCGCACGCTCGAGGGTGCGCATCCAGTCCTCGTGGACGTGCAGGAGTGCCGGCGCCTGCGCCATGGAGTTCGCCAGCGCCAGGTTCTGCTGGTAGTTGTCGACCATCACCAGGCCGGCGACGTCGTCGGTCATCGACGCGAGCAACGCGTTGCGCTGCTTGGTGGTCATATCGCCCTCGCCGACGACGTGGTCGAGCAGGATCTTGATGTTGACCTCGTGGTCCGAGGTGTCCACGCCGGCGGAGTTGTCGATGAAGTCGGTGTTCAGACGGCCGCCGCGCAACGCGTACTCGATCCGGCCACGTTGGGTGAGCCCGAGGTTGCCGCCCTCGCCAATGCACTTGATCCGCAGGTCGCGACCGTCGACCCGGATGGCGTCGTTGGCCTTGTCGCCCGCGTCGGTGTCGGTCTCGTTGTGGGCCTTCACATACGTGCCGATGCCGCCGTTCCACAGCAGGTCGACCGGCGCGAGCAGGATCGCGCGCATCAACTCCGCCGGCGAGAGCCGGTCGGCCTCGATGTCGAGAGCGGCCTTCATCTGCGGGCTGATCGGGACCGATTTGGCCGTGCGGGGGAAGACGCCGCCGCCCTCGGAGATCAGTGCGGGGTCGTAGTCCTTCCACGACGAGCGCGGCAGGTCGAAGAGGCGCCGGCGCTCGGCGTACGACGCCGCTGCATCGGGATCGGGGTCGACGAAGATGTCGCGATGGTCGAAGGCAGCGATCAGCCGGATGTGCTCGCTGCACAGCATGCCGTTCCCGAACACGTCGCCGGACATGTCGCCGATGCCGACACAGGTGATGTCCTCGGCCTGGCAGTCGACGCCGATCTCACGGAAATGGCGACGGACGGACACCCACGCGCCACGCGCGGTGATGCCCATCGCCTTGTGGTCGTAGCCGACCGAGCCGCCGGAGGCGAACGCGTCGCCGAGCCAGAACCCGTGGTCGATCGCGACCTGGTTGGCGATGTCACTGAACGTCGCGGTGCCCTTGTCCGCGGCGACGACGAGGTACGGGTCGTCCGGGTCGCCCTCCTCGTGGCGTACGACCTGCGCCGGAGGCACCACCTGACGCCCGTCGGGCCCGTCGACGATGTTGTCGGTGAGGTCCAACAGGCTCGAGATGAACGTGCGGTAGCAGGCAATGCCCTCGGCCAGCCAGGCCTCGCGGTCGGACGGGTCCGGGAGCTGCTTGCAGTAGAAGCCACCCTTGGCCCCGACCGGAACGATCACGGTGTTCTTGACCATCTGCGCCTTGACCAGGCCCAGCACCTCGGTGCGGAAGTCGTCGCGGCGGTCGGACCAGCGCAGACCACCACGAGCCACAGCACCGAAGCGCAGGTGCACTCCCTCGACCCTGGGCGAGTAGGTGAAGATCTCGTACCGCGGCCGGGGCTCGGGGAGCTCGGGGATATCGGCCGGGCTCAGCTTGACGCTGATGTGGTCGTGCAACGCGCCCGCTGTGTCGACCTGGAAGTAGTTGGTGCGCAGCGTCGCCTTGATGACCGTGAGGTAGGACCGCAGGATGCGGTCGTGGTCGAGACTGGAGACCTCGTCGAGGGCGGTGAGGATGCGCTCCTCGAGCCGTTCGCACTCGCGGACGCGGGACACGGCGGTCGCATCGAGACCGGCCGGGCCGGACGGGTCGAACCGGGTCTCGAAAAGTGCGACGAGGTAACGGGTGATGTCGACGTTCTCGCGCAACGCGTCCTCGACGGAGTCGATCGCGAACGGCGTGCCCCCCTGGCGCTGGTACTTCGCGTACGCGCGCAGCAGCGTCGCCTGACGCCACGTGAGGCCGGCCGCGAGCACGAGGGCGTTGAAACCGTCGCTCTCGTTGCGACCGTCCCAGACGGCGTTGATCGCCTCCTGGAACAGATCACGCGCGTTGGCCGGCAGCGCGCGGTGGTAGCGCAGACCGAAGTCGTAGATGTGGGTCGGACGGTCGAGCTCCTCCAGGGAGTAGGGCCGCTCGTCGACGACCTCGACGCCCATCGCGGACAGCATCGGGAGCACGTGCGAGAGCGACAGCGCCTCCCCGACGCGGAAGACCTTGAGCCGCGCCTCACCGGTCTGGGCGTCGACAGGTTGGTAGAAGGACAACCCGATGCCGTCGCCGGCGGCGTCGCGCTCGATCGCCTCGAGGCGGCCGATGTCCGCAGCGCCGACCCGGGGGTCGAAGTCCTCCTTGTACGCCTCGGGGAACGCGTCGGCGTACGCCCGGGCGAGCTTGCTGCCCCCCTCCTCGCCGTACTCGGAGAGGACCGCGCTGACGAACTCGTCACGCCACGACCGCGCCGCCTCCGCCAGCCGGCGCTCGAGGTCGGGGACATCGATGTCCCCGATGCGGTGTCCCGGAGCGGGCCGGGCGACGAAGTGCAGCCGGGCGGCGAAGGACTCTCCCACGTGGGCGGTGTACTCGACCGTCTCCACGCCGAGTTGCTTGCGCAGGATCGCGGCGATCCGCTCGCGCACCGCCGTGTTGTAGCGGTCGCGCGGGAGATAGACGAGGCAGGAGACGTAGCGCTGGTAGACGTCACGACGGACGAAGAGCCGGAGTTGGCGGCGTTCGCGGGTGTGCATCACCTGGGTGGCGATCGGGACCAACTCGTCGACCGGGGTCCAGAAGAGCTCCTCGCGCGGGAACGTCTCGAGCACATCCATCAGCGCCTTGCCGGCGTGGCTCATGGGCTCGAAGCCGGACGCCTCGATCACCGCCGCCGCCTTCTCCCGCAGCACCGGCACGCGGGTGACCGATTCCGTGTACGCCGAGGACGCGAACAGCCCGACGAACCTGCGCTCGCCGACGACCTCACCGTTGTCGGCGAACGTCTTCACCCCGATGTAGTCGAGGTGGACCGGCCGGTGGACGGTGGCCCGCGAGTTGGCCTTCGCCAGCACCAGGAGATGGGGCTCGCGCGCCTTTGCGGCGACCGCGGGCGGCAGGACGGTCGGGCCCGGCGGATCGGCGCGCAGGATGCCGTACCCGGTGCCGGTCACGGCGGTCAGCACCTCGTCGTCGCCCTGTCGGCTCAGCTGGTACTCGCGATACCCGAGGAACGTGAAGTGGTTGTCGGCCAACCACCGCAGCAGATCGCCCGCCTGCGCGACCTCGTCGGCGTCCAGGGGCGGCGGGTGCTCGTCGAGGTCAGCGAGGATGCGGTCGACCTGGGCGTGCATGCGCGGCCAGTCCTCGACGGCCTCCCGTACGTCGGTGAGGATCTTGGTGAGCGCAGCCGTGAGCTCACCCAACTCGCCCTCGGGCACGCGCTCGATCTCGACGTGCATCCACGACTCGCGCTCGACGTCGTGCTCTCCCGTGGGGCTCTGCTCGTCGAGCACCTCGAGCAGCGCTCCGACGACGTCACGGCGGACCACGAACTGCGGGTGGATGACGAGATGGACGTCGTGCTGGCGCTGTTCGAGCGCCATCGTCACCGAGTCGACGAGGAAGGGCATGTCGTCGGTGACCACCTGGACGACGGAGTGCCCACCCGCCGACCAACCGTCGACGGATGCGCTCGGGGTGAAGACGCGTACCTCCGCCTTTCCCTGCGGTCGGTTCCCGGCGAGCCTGAGGTGCGACATCGCGGCGCCGTAGAGGTCGGCGTCGGAGCGCTCGGCGAGATCCTCGGGAGCGACATGGCGGTAGTAGCCGGCGATCACCCTCGCCACGTCGACGTGGGCTCCCCCCGCGGCGTCGGAGGCACGGCCTGCGGCGTACGCGCACAACCGGGTGAGCTGCTCGGATTTGATCTCGCTCGCGGAGAACGTCACACCAAGCAGGCTAGGACTGCGGCGAGCGTGCTACAACAACCGCAGGGGGCCGGAGCCGAAGACGAGTCTTGGATACGAGACTGTCGTCGGGCGCGTTCCCCACGATGCTGAGACAGGTGCGCGGACTCGCTCCCATCCACCAAGATGGCGCCATGAACCTCAACCGGGAACTCCGCTATTCAGGCTCGCTCGAGGACGTCCGTGCGATGCTCCTCGACCCCGCGTACTGGGACCGGGTCGCCGATGCGACCGGCGCGGCCTCCAGCGCCACCACCGTCGAGGACCAGGGCGGCGCCGTCGTCGTGATCACCGATGAACAGCAGAAGGTGGCCGGAGTGCCGTCATTCGCGAAGAAGTTCGTGGGCGAGACGACCCACGCGATCAAGACCGCTGCCTGGAAGGGCGACACCGCCGACTTCACGGTGGACACCCCCGGCAAGCCCACCTCGATGAGCGGCACCGCCTCGCTGAGCAGTGCCGGCGACACCACGACGCTGACCTATGACCTGACGGTCAAGGCGAGCGTCCCGTTGGTCGGCGGCAAACTCGAGAAGCTCGTCTGCGACCTGACGAACGCCGGATTCGACACCGAGCACGCCACCGGCGAGGCCTGGCTCCGGGGAGAGCGATGAGCACGCTGAAGTACGACATGCGCTACGACGGCGCCACGCCCGAGCAGGTGTACGCCATGCTCTCCAACCCGGACTTCCGGGAGGCGGTGTGCGAATACCAGCGCTTCCCGCGGCGTACCGTCACGATCACACCGACCGACGCCGGGATGACGGTCAAGGTCGACCAGTACCGCCCCGCCGATGAGGTCCCCGCCTTCGCGCGGAAGTTCGTCGGCGAGGAGATCAACATCGTCCAGGACGAGCAGTGGACCTCTCACACGTCCGCCGGCCTCGAGGTGTCCATCCCCGGCAAGCCCGGTGAGATGAAGGGCACCGTCACCCTCGCCGGCGACGAGACCGGCACCACCGAGACCGTTTCTGTCGACATCACCGTGAACATCCCGCTCGTCGGGAAGAAGATCGGCGAGTTCATCGGCTCGATGCTGCTGCGCGCCCTGAAGGCCGAGAACAAGGTCGGCGTGAAGTGGCTCGCCGAGCACTGAGCCATCCCTGTAATAGGGGTGCTGGTGCGCGGAAGTCGCCGCCGCGCCCTTGTACACAAGCCGCACTGCCTGTGTACAAGCCCCAGAACGCCCTGCGGGAGCACTAGCACGGTCGTACATGTAGCCGGGGTGGTACGGCGCGACTCCGGCGTTCGCGCCCTTGTACACAAGCCGCACTGCCTGTGTACAAGCGCGCGAGCGCCATGACCTCGCGCCCGGGCGCCACAGCGCGGGCATTAACCCCGCGTTACATACCCTCCGGCGCCATGTGAGGGTACGTGTGGTCGGTCGGGGGCGCGAAGGTCTCCTTGATCGAGCGGGGGGAGGTCCAGCGGGCGAGGTTGGCGGCGGAACCGGCCTTGTCGTTGGTGCCCGAGGCACGGGCGCCGCCGAAGGGCTGCTGACCGACGACCGCCCCGGTGGGCTTGTCGTTGACGTAGAAGTTGCCGGCCGCGAAGCGCAGCCGCTCGCTCGTCCAGTCGATCGCCGCACGGTCCTGGGCGATCACGGCACCGGTCAGGGCGTACGGTGCGACCGACTCGAGCTGGTCGACCACCTTCTCGTAGCGGGCGTCGTCGTAGACGTGCACCGCCAGGATCGGGCCGAAGTACTCCGTCGTGAAGATCGCATCGGCGGGGTCCCGCGACTCGATGATCGTCGGTCGCACGAACCAGCCGACTGACGAGTCCGTCTGCCCGCCGGCGAGCACCCTCAGCTTGTCCGAGCGCTTCGCCCGTGCGATCGCGCGCCGGTGCTTGTCGAAGCCGCGCTCGTCGATCACCGCCCCCATGAAGTGGGACAGGTCCGTGACATCGCCCATCGTGAGCGCCTCGGTCTCGCCGAGCAGCGAGTCCTTGAGCCGCTTCCACACCGAGCGCGGCACGTACGCCCGCGACGCCGCCGAGCACTTCTGCCCCTGATACTCGAACGCCCCCCGCAGCAGCGCGACCCGGAGCACGTCGACGTCGGCGGACGGGTGCGCGACCACGAAGTCCTTGCCCCCGGTCTCCCCCACGATCCTGGGATATGACCGATAGCCGGTGATGTTCGCCCCGACCTCGCGCCACAGGTGTTGGAACGTCGCCGTCGACCCGGTGAAGTGGATGCCCGCGAGGTCGGGGTGGCCGAGCACCACCGACGAGACGTCGAGGCCGTCGCCGGGGAGCATGTTGATCACGCCCGGGGGCAGCCCAGCCTCCTCGAGAAGCTGCATCGTGAAGTGCGCCGCGAACTGTTGCGTCGGCGACGGCTTCCAGATGACGGTGTTACCCATCAGTGCCGGCGCGGTCGGCAGGTTGCCCGCGATCGCGGTGAAGTTGAACGGCGTGATCGCGTAGACGAAGCCCTCGAGCGGACGGTGGTCGGTGCGGTTCCACACGCCGCGACTGTTCGCGATCGGCTGCTCGGCGAGCAGTTGGGCGCCGAAGTGGACGTTGAAGCGCCAGAAGTCGATCAGCTCGCACGCCGCGTCGATCTCGGCCTGCCAGACCGTCTTGGACTGGCCGAGCATCGTGGCCGCGTTGAGCCTCGCCCGCCACGGACCGGCGAGCAGGTCGGCGGCCTTCAAGAAGATCGCCGCGCGCTCGTCGTACGGCAGTGCCCGCCACGCCGGCGCCGCCTTGGTCGCAGCGCGTACGGCCGCCTCCGCATCGGCACGGGTGGAGTTCTTCATCACCCCGAGCACCTTGGCGTGCGCGTGCGGCTGGGTGACCGGGATCTCGGCGCCGCCGCCCATCCGTCGCCGGCCGCCGATCGCCGCGGTGAGGTTGAGCTGTCGCGACTGCAGCCGGGTGAGCTCGCGCTGCACGGCGTCGCGCTCGGGGCTGCCGGGCGCATAGTCGAGGTTCGGTTCGTTGGCCGGGGCCGGCGGCTGGGTGATCGCGTCCATGATCGCGATATTGTCAGACAATCCCGGCCTGTTCCAACACGCCGGAAGGTTCAGCGTGCGAGCAGCGCGGGAATCTCCTGCGGCGCGTACCAGCCGAGATCGGGCAACTCCTCCGCCTCGGGGTCGACGTCCTCGTCGTCGACGTGCACGGCGAGGATCTCCTCGACCGGGATCGCCGCGATGTGCGGGTCCTCATCGCCGCCCGCACCGACCGCGGGACCGACCACGACCACCCGGCGACCCGGACCGTCCAACAGATCGGCCGCGTCGATCGCGGCCGCGACCATCGCGACGTACTCGGCGTCCTCGGACTCGTCGTCGGCAACGAAGTATTCGTTGCTCGCGGGCACCCGGCCGGCCTCGACCCAGGAGGCGAGCAGCGGCAGGGAAGCCGGGATGTAGACCCTCATCGCTTCGTGTTCCCGTCACCGCGCCTGCCCGAGACCGACTCAGGCTTCTTCAGACCACGCCGGGCGCGCTGGCGGTTCTCGCTCGCACTCTCGACCAGTTCGTCCAGCGCCTCGGTCACGCACTGACCGAGGATGTCGATGTCGGGAAGCGCATCGCGATCGGCGGTGATGCCGTAGTAGACACCGCCGTCGTAGGAGGTCACGCCGATCGAGACGCCGAACCCCGGATGCAGCGGCGGCACCGGATAGGTCTCCACCATCTCCGCCCCCGCGAGGAACATGGGGAACTGCGGGCCGGGCACGTTCGTGATCACGATGTTCGCGTTGTGGTCGTCGGTCGCCGCGAGCCGGGCGCCGAGCGCATGGAAGGTCGTCGGGGCGAAACCAGCGACCCCCGCGATCTTGTCGGCCGCGACCGCCTTGCCGGTCTCGGAGTGGGCACGCAGGGCGTAGGACACCTGATGCAGCCGCACCACCGGCGACCCCTCCCCGATCGGCAGATCGAGCAGGTGGGCGGTCACCTGGGAGCCGAGCGAGGTGGGCTCGAGGTCCTCGTCGATAACGCTCATCGGCACCAGGGCCCGGACCTTGCGGCCCGCCCGCACCGAGTCACCGCGTGTCATCAGCCACGAGCGGAGCGCGCCGGTGAGCGTCGCCAGGATGACGTCGTTGACCGTGCCGCCGTGGACCCGTCGCACCTTGCGGTAGTCCTTGAGTGCAGTGCGCACGTAGAGCACCCGACGCTGCTC
>DASVMH010000164.1:0-11995 GCA_036384455.1 Marmoricola sp.
GGTGGAGGTATGCCGAGCGTCAGCGAGGTGTGCCGGAGCCGAGCCCCGCAGTGTCAGGCGGCAGTGGGGAACCGACTGACCGAGGAGTGAGGTGGAGGTATGCCGAGCGTCAGCGAGGTGTGCCGGAGCCGAGCCCTGCAGTGTGAGTACGGTCCGGATCACCCCTCGGCGGCAGCCTTGATCGCTTCGAGGGTCCTGTGCACTCCGTCGCGCATCACGTCGGTGAATGCTTCCTGGCCGCCGAGATACTTGTCGGTCCATTGCGCAGAGACGTCCGAGATCCCTTCGGGGGTCTCGCGGCGTTCGACGAGCAGCGTGCCCTCGCCCGCCGGCTCCACCGTGTAGGACCACACCACCCAATTCTCGGCGATCCGGAACGCGAGTTCACGTCCCGGATCGAGGCGTACGACGGTGCCGTGGGTGGTCCAGGCGAGTTCGCCGAGCTCGTTGCGGTTGGTGAACTCCGTGCCGACCTCGATCGTGTCGTGACCCTCGCGCAGCCGTACGGAGACGACCTGTGGGCTCCACTCCGCCATGCGCCGGGGGTCGGCGACGAGCGCCCAGACGACGTCGGGCGATGCGGCGATCTCGATGCTGTCCTCGAGTGCGGCTGGCTGCATCAGGTCTCCTCGTGGGCTGTGGGTGTGCACAGCCTAGGGGCGTCCGACTCAGACCGGAACGGGACAGCCGTTGGCGCAGCGCGGCAGATTGTCGGGACCCAGACTCACCAGGCCGTGGGTGTGGGGGTGGTCGTGGTACCAGGTGCCGCAGGCGACGCACCGCCGGCAGATGGCGTTCGTCGCGCACGACTCGCAGCAGCCGTAGAGCGGTTCGACGGCGCCGTTGCCGCAACAGGGGCAGGACATGGTCATGGTCCGAGAGTCGATCCTGGTCCTGAGAAATCACTTAGTGAATACGAGAAGTTCGGAAAAGATCGTATTACGATAGATTAGCGGCACGTGACCGCCGTCGCAGACGGCTCGCGCGCGAGCCCCTAGCCTCTGGCCATGGGATACGAGTACGACGCGGCGATCGCCGTGCAGCCTCAGGGTGGTGGGGTCTTCGCCGCTGACCTGGATCCGGGCTGGGTCGTCGGCGGTGGGGTCAACGGCGGGTATCTGCTCTCTGTCATCGGTAACGCGATCAGCAACCATCTGCCGACCCACCCGGACCCGTACACCGTCACCGGGTATTACCTGTCAGCGTCGACGCCGGGTCCTGCGCAGGTACGTGTCGAGGACCTGCGGATCGGGCGTGGCACCGCGACCGTACGCGCGACCCTTTCGCAATGGGACGACGCGGGTAACACCATCGATCGGATCGCCGTCCTGGCGACGTACGGCAACCTCGCGGGCCTGGCCGGCGAGGTCCGCACGACGGCGACGCCACCGGACCTGCCGCCGATCGAGCAGTGTCGGCTCACCTCTGACGCGACCGCGGAGGTCAAGGCGTTCGTGCCGATGCTGGACCGCTTCGCGATGCGTCTCGACCCCGCGTGTGCCGGTGCGTTCAGCGGTGGTGCGCCGAGCGGGCGTCCGCTCATCCAGGGCTGGTACGAATTCGCCGATCAGCGCCCCGTCGATCCGATCGCGTTGCTCACGGTCGTCGACACGCTCCCGCCCATCACCTTCGAGCTCGGCATGCCCGGCTGGGCGCCGACGCTCGAGCTCACCGTGCACGTACGCGCCACGCCTGCGCCCGGCCCACTCCGGATCAAGCACGAGAGCCGCAACTTCTCCGGTGGCTTCTTCGAGGAGGACTGCGAGGTCTGGGACTCGGCCGGTCGGCTCGTGGCGCAGTCCCGGCAGTTGGCCCTCGCGCCTCGGCCCGTGTGAGAAGTTCCCCGCCGGACGCAACCAGGCGACATCGCCATGCGTATCCATGTCACGATCGGCGGAACCCGGCGAGGGGCGGTGGGCATGGACGAGGCGGAGTTCGACGAGTTCTACGCCAGCTCGCTGCGCCGGTTGACCGGTCAGCTGTACGCGATGATCGGCAACCACGACGAGGCGCAGGAGTGCGTCCAGGAAGCGTTCGTACGCGCCTGGGCCCGTCGTGGTCTGCTCGATCGCCGCGACGGCAATCCGGAGGCCTGGGTGCGGGTGACCGCACACCGCCTCGCGGTCAGTAGGTGGCGGCGGTCGGCCACCGCCCGCCGGCATCGGATCTCACCCGACCGGGCGCTGGCCGTGTGCGGCGTCGGCGAGGAGCCGTCGGAGACCCACGTCGCCCTGGTGGCGGCACTCGCCAAGTTGCCGGAGGAGCAGCGCCGGGCAATCGTCCTGCATCACATCGCGGACCTCTCGGTCGAGCAGGTCGCCAGGGAGACCGGTGCGCCCGAGGGCACCGTGAAGGCGCGACTCAGCCGCGGGCGGACGGCACTCGCGGCGTTGCTTGCCGACGACCCCGGCACCGAGGAGGTCCGGCTGTGAACGACATCGACGAACTGTTGCGCGGCTTCGACCCGGGCCTGGCGAGCCCTCCGCCAGCTGCAGCTGACCTGCGATCCCGAGGCGATCGGATGCGCCGGCGCCGCCGCGGCGTGGCGGTGGCCCTCGCGGCTGCGGTTGTGGCCGCGGTCGCGGTCCCGTTCGCTCTTGCCGGGCACGGCCGCGACGCGACGCCCGTCGGTCCCGGACCCTCCGTCACCCCTTCCCCGACCGTGGTCACGCGTCCCGGCCGTGTCCCCGACAACTTCCCGCTGGCCGCCGGCTGGCCGGCCGCGGGCGGGACCGGCGAGGACGCCCGGGTCGTTTCGGCGCCGAGCCGGACGCGCCCACCGCTCTCGGCCGAGGCGTGTGGGCGCACCGTGGCCGCTGTGGGCGGCATCCGCGATCGGGTGAACACGACCTTCGACTCCATCTCGAGCCACCGGGGGCGCGAGGTGCGGATCTATCGCAGCGAGGTGGCCGCCGCGCGGGCGATGCAGTCGCTCAGGGCGGTGTTCGCCGAATGTCCGAGCGAGCACACCGACGTGCCCACGCCGTACCTGACCACGGTTCGCCGATGGGCGGTCACCGGATTTGCGGCGTGGGAGGCGATCCGCGACTACGGCGCCAATGGATATCCCGGCCTCGACATCTTCCAGGTCGTACGAGATGGTCGCGCGCTGCTGATCCAGACCTTCTCCGACGAGGGGGGCGGCGCGGACACTGTGGCTGCTGCGGTCTCGAGGTCGGCCCGGCGTCCTCTCGCCGCGCTCGCGAGGCTGCGGGAGTGACCTCCACCTCACTCCTCGCCTCAGCCGAGCGGGTACTGGCGAGCCACGCCGATCTCGGCGAGGAAGTCGCCGTCGTGGGAGGCCACGACCAGTGCGCCCCGATAGGACGCAAGTGCCCCGACGAGTTGGCGGTAACTGGCGAAGTCGAGGTTGTTCGTCGGCTCGTCGAGCAGCAGCAGTTGCGGAGCGGGATCGGCCAGCAGGAGTGCGGCGAGGGTGGCCCGGAACCGCTCGCCGCCCGAGAGGGTGCCGGCGAGTTGGTCGGCGCTGCGACCGCGGAAGTCGAAGCGGGCCAGCCTGGCACGCACGTCGTTGGGTGCGGCACCGGGGGCCAGCCGGCTGACGTTCTCGGCGATGGACATCGAGTCGTCGAGCAGATCGAGCCGTTGCGGCAGCAGGCGCATGGGGACGCGTACGTCCACCTCGCCCTCCGACGGCGCGAGACGGCCAGTGATCGTGTCCAGCAAGGTGGTCTTGCCGCTGCCGTTCGGACCGGTGACGGCGACCCGCTCGGGGCCGTCGATGGCCAGATCTATCTCGATGCCGCTCCGCAGGACCAGACCGCTCGTCCGCAGCACGACGCGGTGGTCCGGGACCACGGTGTCCGGGAGGTCGACCCGGATCTCGGCGACCTCGCGCAGCTGAGCCTCGGCGCGGCCGAGCCGCCCGCGCGCATCGTCGAGACGCGCCTCGTGGACGGCGGTGTACTTGGCCGCCGAGACCTGGGCGGTCCGCTTGCGCATCCGCATCACGGCGCGAGGTTCACGGGTGTTGTTCCAGGCCTTCTGTGCCTTCTGCCGGCGACCGGCGAGCGTCTGTTCCGCCTGTTGCCGGTCGCGCTGCTCGCGGCGTACGTCCGAGCGGGCACTGCGCACTGCCTGACCCGCGGCCGCCTGCTCGGCGCGCACCATGTCCTCGTACGCGCTGAGGTTGCCGGTGTACCAGCGGATCCTGCCCTGGTGCAGATCGGCGACCCGGTCGACGCGTTCGAGCAGGTCCCGGTCGTGACTGACGACGAGCAACGTGCCCCGGAAGCGGTCGACGAGGTCGTACACCCTCGCGCGGGCGCCGGCGTCGAGATTGTTCGTGGGCTCGTCGAGGAGCAGCACGTCCGGTTCGTCGCGCAGGATCGCGGCCAGTGCGTCCTGCACCAACTCGCCGCCCGAGCGCGCGCTGTCGACGGCGAGTGTGACGTCCTGGCGTAGCCGACCGATACGACCGCTGCGCCGCACGACGCCGGAGGTCGGGTCGAGCTCGCCCGCGAGCAGGCGGAGCAGCGTGGTCTTGCCCGAACCGTTCGGGCCGACCAGCGCGTTGCGGCCGCGGGGAATCTCGATCGAGAGGTCGTCGAAGACGACGCTGCCGTCGGGCCAGACGAAGGACAGTGATGACGTGCTGAGGGTGTGCATGAGCGCTCCAGGGGTCGATGACCGGTCGGGGGAGTGCTCAGCGCTTCACGGCAACGATTGTGTGGGCCCATGGGGAATCAGGCAACCGAGTTTCCTTGACTGTCGAACATGTGTTCGATATCATACGGGTATGAGCATCTCGGGCTCGACCCTCATCGCCGGCACCGGCACCCGTGTCGCGGGTGGGGACGGCGATGTGTTGGCCCGGTTCGAACAGGCCCTGGAGGCGCTGTCGATGACCCCGGTCGCCGAGTTGGTGACCTCTGATGTGGCTGCGTATGGGGATCTCGCGGCGCGGGTGCATCGGGCCGAGGCGCGGTTGGCGGCGTTGCGGTTGCGGGTGGTGGCTGCGGCGGATGCGGCGCGGGTGCATCGGGAGTCCGGTGCCACCAGTACGGGCGCGTGGTTGGCCGGGGTGACGCGTGAGGACTGCCCGCGGGCGGCGCGGGAGGTGCGGTTGGCCCGTCGTCTCGACGAGGACTGCTCGGCCACCGGTGCTGCGCTGGCGCGCGGGGTGATCTCCACGGGCCATGCCCAAGTCATCACGCGCGCGACCAGTACCCTGCCCGATCATCTGGACCGGGCGCAGCGGGCGCAGGTCGAGGAGCATCTGCTCGACCAGGCGGCCAGGCTGACCCCGGAGCAGTTGCGCCGCCGGGCCCGTCGGGCGATCGAGGCCGTCGAACCTGACGCGGGTGTGGTCGATGCCGAGCACGAGCGCCAGTTGCGCCGCGAGGAGGGCGATGCCTACGCCGTGGCCCGGTTGACGTTGCATGACAACGCCGACGGCACCACGACCGGACGGTTCGTGATCCCGGCCCTGCATGCCGCGTTGTTGCGCAAGCTCCTCGACACCCTCACCACACCGCGCCGTGCACACCTCGGTGCGGCTGCGGCCCAGCACGGCAACCCCGGTTTCGACGACCCCGACCGTGACGCCAAGCGCAAGGGCGCGGCGCTGTGCGAGATCCTCGAGCACCTGCCCACCGACCGCCTCTCCCGTGGCGGTGCGACGCTGTTGGTCACCATCGACCTCGACCGGTTGCGGGGTGCTCTCGGTGCCGCCCGGCTCGAGACCGGCGAGGAGCTCTCCGCCGCCGAGGCACGGCGGATGGCGTGTGAGGACGGCCTGATCCCCGCCGTGCTCGGCCACGAGTCCCGCCCCCTCGACCTGGGCCGCCGCACCCGACTGTTCACCGACACCCAACGCGCCGCGCTCGCGCTTCACCACGAGACCTGCGCGGCCACGGGATGTGAGCGCCCCTTCGCCTGGACCGAGATCCACCACCGACAACCCTGGGCCCACGACGGCCCCACCAACCTCGACAACGCCATCCCCCTGTGCTGGTTCCACCACCGACGCATCCACGATCCGGCGTACGACCATGCCGACGGTCCCGACGGCATCACCTTCACCCGGCGAAGAGACTGACCGGGTGCCCGCGCACATAGGCTGTGCGCGTGGATGTTCGCGCGATGTTCTGGGCCGAGGACGACGCCCACGCCGTCGCGGCGCGACTGTCGGGCAACGGCTTCGATGCCGCCGTGGTGCGCGCTGCGTTCGCCGGTGAGGACGACGACGAGGACCACCCCTGGGCGGTGACGACGAACGCGCCGGCGGTGATGCTGGAGCTCCTCGCCGAGGAGCGCGACGGTTGGGTCGATCACGACGAGCCGCAGCACGACGCGCCCGTACGGATCGAACTGCCGACCGCACCCCGACGACACCACCATGACCCGCGAGCCGCGGACGGTGACGCATCGGTCGGCTCATAGGATCGTCGGCATGGATCGCCCGGACCGACGCCTGCTGCTTGTCCACGCCCATCCCGACGACGAGACGATCGGCCAGGGCGCCACGATGGCCAAGTACGTCGACGAGGGTGCGCAGGTCACCCTGATCACCTGCACCGGTGGCGAGATGGGCGAGATCCTGGTGCCCGAGATGGCCCACATGGCCGCCGACCAGGACGACACCCTCGCCGACCAGCGCAAGATCGAGCTCGACAAGGCGATGGTCGAGCTCGGGGTCACGGACCACCGCTACCTGGGCGGCTTCAAGAAGTACCGCGACTCCGGGATGCAGTGGGCGCCCGAGGGCCACCCCCACGCGGGCGCCGCGATCCCGGCAGACGACATTCACGAGAACGCCTTCTGGGCCGCCGACCTCACCGAGGCCGCTGACGACCTCGTCGCGGTGATCAGGGAGGTGCGGCCGCAGGTGCTGGTCACCTACGACCAGTTCGGCGGCTACGGACACCCCGATCACATCCAGGCGCACCGGGTGGCGACGTACGCCACCGCGTTGGCCGCCGTGCCGTCCTACCGCCCCGATCTCGGCGACGCCCACGACATCGCCAAGGTCTACTGGGGGGCGATGTCGGCCAGCCGGATGCGCGAGGGTCTGCGTCGGCTCCGCGACGCCGGCGACACCACCAGCTTCGAGGGGATGGACCCGGACGGCCCGCTGCCGCCGTTCGTCACCGAGGACGACAACCTCGCGGCGATGGTCGACGGCACTGCGTACGTCGACAAGAAGATGGCGGCCATGGGCGCCCATGCCACGCAGATCGCGCTCGACGGACCGTTCTTCGCGCTCTCCAACAACGTCGGCAACCAGGTCTGGGGGGTGGAGTGCTTCCGGATCGCCAAGGGCGAGCGCGGGCCGCTCGGACCGGACGGCTTCGAGACCGACCTGTTCGCCGGGCTCGATTGATGCTGTGAGTTTCTTCGACGACGCAGGTGGCGGAGTCCTCAAGGACGGGGGCCGGCCGCTGCGCAAGCGACGGACCTGGTTCGTGCTGATCGTGTTCGTCCTGCTCGCATCGGCGGGTTATGTCGGTGCGCACCGGTTCGCCAGCGACCGCGTCCCGTTGGGGACGTCGGTCGAGGGCGTGTCGGTCGGTGGCCTCACCCGTGCCGAGGCGCTCGACCGGCTCCGGACCCGCCTCGGTGCGCGACTCGCGACCCCGGTCGAGGTCACCCACAACGACCGCACCTACCGGCTCGACGCGGCGACATCGGGATTCAGTATCGATTACGACGCGACGTTGCGTGAGGTCGGCGCGGCCCGGAACCGGTGGTCACCGCGCGACGTGTGGAACTTCTACACCCACGGCGGTGACCACGACGCGGTCATCCGTGTCGACAAACTGCGCTTCGAACAATCGATGCTCTCGCTGACCAAGGAGATCGGGCACGCGGCCGTCGAGGGCACGATCGACTTCGCCCATGGTCGGGCACGTCCGGTCTACGGCCGCACGGGCCTCGCCATCGATGAGACCGCAGCCATCAAACTGGTGCGCAGCCTGATCTTCGCCGACCATCCCGGTGAACTGCCGATGGCGGTGCGTCGCCCGTACGTCAGTGCCACCGCGGTGCGGGCGGCGATGAAGTCCTTCGGCCGGCCGGCGATGTCAGGGCCGATCACCGTGGTCATCGGGGGCCACCGGTTCGCGATCTGGCCCGCGCGTTTCGGGCGTGCGCTGAAGATGGTGCCCAGCAACGGCAAGCTCGTGCCGCTGGTCGATGGTGACTACCTCCACCGGGTCCTGGCTCCGGCGATGCCGACCATCGGCGACAAGGCGGAGGACGCCACGGTACGGCTGCGCCGCGGCCGACCCCACGTCGTCCGCGCTGTGCTCGGCGCCGCCTACGACGACGACGCGCTTGCCGATGCGTTCGTGCGTGCGGTGACGAAGAAGGGTGCCCATCGGGTGGCGCAGGTGCATGCGGCGATCACGAAGCCTGCGGTGAGTACGGCCCAGGCTCGCGCATGGGGTGTCGAGAAGTTGGTCGAGGAGACCGTGGTCAAGGCTCCGTACGCACAGCTCGAGCCCCTCGATCAGTTGGTCGTCGGTCCCGCGTCCGTCTCGATGTCGGACACGCTCGACGCGCCGAGCGTGGGCGCTGTCAGCGGCGTGTTCGGCGCAGCGATGCGTGCCGGTCTCGACGTGCCGTCCTTCACGGCACCCGAGCGCCCCCGTGGCGGGCTACCACTGGGCCTCCAGGCCTCAGATGTCGAGATCGGAGGCGGCTCGGCGCATTGGCTGTTGACCGTGCGCAAGTTGGGCACGAAACAGTCGGTGCTCACCATCTGGGGGCCGGATCGTGCGCCCGTCGATCTCGACGTCTCCGGTCGCACCCACGACACGACCGCGCCGGTGCGGAATTCGACCGCCGCCGACTGCGTGCCGCGAGCAGGGAAGAGCGGCTTCACGGTCACGGTGCGACGCACCGGCGACGCGACGCCTTCACTTTTCACATCGGTCTATGCCCCGGTCGCGGCGGTGCGTTGCGTCCCGCCGACCCCGTCCCCCTCGGACAGATAGCGGCATCGGTGGTGCGCGACCAGGCCGAGTGATTCGTACAGGCCGAGTGCGGGTGCGTTGTCGACCTCGACGTGCAACCAGACGGTGAGGCAGCCGTTCTCGGCGCCGAACTCGAGCAGTCGCGCCATCAGGGCCGTGGCGATGCCCTGACGCCGGTGGGCGGGATCGACCAGGAGGGAATGGATACCGAGCCAGTCGCCGTCGTGCGCCGCTGAGGACGTTCCGGCGGGCACCTCGCCGATCACGCACGACGCCGTTGCCCGTGGGCCGTCCGTGGTCAGGTCGATCGCACGGTCATCGAGCCGCCGCCGGTCGTGGAGCCTGCCGAGATCGCGTGAGATCCGGGCGAGAGATCCGAGCAGCAGCACGGACTCGCCGCCCGGTACGACCGTCCAGCCGGAGTCGACGAACGCGGTCTCGACCGGGGACTCGGCCTCCACCTGCACCATCGGGGTGCGCTGGTGCGAGCGGTAGAAGTGCACGACCTCGTCGACCGCGTCGCCGATCGGGCGGCCGGGATCGCCGATGGCCAAGCACGAGTTGGCGCGCTTGAGCGGGCGGCCGGCCGGAGCCGGGTCAAGGCGAAGCTCCCACTCGCCGAGGGGCGTACGCGCGACCTGCGGCCACAACGGCGCGGCGTGACTCTCGGCATCGCGGATCGACACCCGCGCACGCGCGCTCGGTCGCGGCGGCACCGGTTTGCCGGACACGATGTCCGCAGTGGCGATCTCGACCACCGAGTCGTCCTCGCGGCGCACCGTCACCCGGCCGTCGCCCCAGGACTCGCAGACGCCGAGCACGTCGCTGAAGGCCGGGCCGCCGGTCGGGCCGGTCTGCCCGTGCAGCACGCGGCGGACGACCACCCGTTGGCCGACGACGTGCGGGCCGAGGGTGTGCGCGTGAATCTGGTCACGTTCACTATTACCGGGTCCCGATACGTCTGGCACGACGTGATACTAGGCTGAGAGCACGCCGGTAGCGGCGAGGCTTGTATCCCATGGAGGAGGACCCAGGTGACCTACGTCATCGCTCAGCCCTGTGTCGACGTCAAGGACCGTGCCTGTGTCGACGAGTGCCCCGTGGACTGCATCTATGAAGGCAAGCGGATGCTCTACATCCACCCGGACGAGTGCGTCGACTGCGGCGCCTGCGAGCCGGTGTGCCCCGTCGAGGCCATCTACTACGAGGACGACACCCCCTCGGAGTGGAAGGAGTACTACGACGCCAACGTGCACTTCTTCGATGACCTGGGTTCTCCGGGCGGTGCCGCGAAGCTCGGCGAGATCGATCACGACCACGCCATGATCGCCGCGCTGCCCCCGCAGAACCAGGACCACTGAGCGCCGCGGGCGTCGAGCCTGTCGAGATGACCGTCTCCAGCCGCCTGCCCGATTTCCCCTGGGATCACCTCACGACGTACGCCGCGAAGGCGCGCGCCCACCCCGACGGCATCGTCGACCTGTCCGTCGGGACTCCGGTCGACCCGACGCCGCAGGTCGCCCAGCAGGCACTGATCGCAGCTGCCGACTCGCCCGGATATCCGGTGACGGTGGGCCTGCCGGAGACCCGGCAGGCCTGCATCGACTGGCTCACGCGTACGGCCCGCGCGACCGGTCTGGGCCTCGACTCCGTGCTCCCGGTCATCGGTTCGAAGGAATTGATCGCGTCCCTCGCGCTGCACCTGGGCGTCGGTGCCGGCGACCTCGTCGTACGCCCGCGGCTCGCGTACCCCACCTATGAGGTCGGTGCCGCCCTCGTCGGGGCCGAATGTGCTGCCGCGGACGCGATGCTCGATCTCGGCCCACGTCGCCCGAAGATCGTCTGGGTCAACTCACCGTCCAACCCCACCGGCCGCATCCTTCCCGTCGAACACCTGCGCAAGATGGTCGACTGGTGCCGCGAGCGGGGCACCCTGCTCGTCTCGGACGAGTGCTATCTCGAATGTGTGTGGGAGGGCGAGGCTGTTTCGGTGCTCGACCCGGCGGTCAACGGTGGTTCCCTCGACGGGATCCTCGCGGTGCACTCGCTGTCCAAGCGATCCAACCTGGCCGGCTATCGCTGCGCGTTCGTCGCCGGCGATCCCAAGGTTGTCGGCGAGCTGCTTGCGGTCCGCAAGAACCTCGGCCTGCAGATGCCGGGACCCCAGCAGCACGCGATGATCGCGGCGCTGGAGGACGACGAGCACGTCGCCGAACAGCACGCCCGCTATGCGGCGCGACGTGCGGATCTACGTGCCGCGCTCGAGGGTGCCGGCTTCCGGATCGACCACTCCGAGGCATCGCTCTATCTGTGGAGCACCCGCGAGGAGGACTGCTGGGAGACGGTGGGCTGGTTCGCCGACCGCGGGATCCTCGTCGCCCCCGGCTCGTTCTACGGCACCGACGGGCGTCAGCACGTCCGGGTCGCGTTCACTGCGACCGACGAGCGGATTGCCGCTGCCGTAGCGCGGCTCGCGTGACGCTCGGCCGCCGGCGTCGTTGACTTTTGATGTGAAACGCAACCGGCGCCTGCTCCCTGTCCTGCTCTCGATGGTGTTGGCGGCTGGGGTCGCCGGCGTGATGGGGGCGCCCGCGGACGCGTCGGCGGTGCGTCACAGTGCGGCGGCCGCCACCGTGAAGAACCCGAACAAGGACCCGTTCTACCGCTACACCGGACACAAGCCGCTGCGGAAGATCAAGCCCGGCACAGTGCTCAAACAGCGCACCGTCTCTCTCCATCTCTCCGGTCTGACCATTCCGGTGAAGACGGTGCAACTGCTCTACCGCACCGTGAACGAGCAGAAGCGACCGGCGGTCTCGGTGACGACGGTCGTCGCACCGCTGGGCAACACCAAGCGGGTCGTCGCGTACCTCAGCTTCTACGACGCTCTCGGGGCGCAGTGCGACCCGAGCTACACACTGCGCGGAGGCGACGCCGGCACCAAGGCCAACAACCAGGAGGCGATGATCGAGAGCGGCCTGGTCAGCGCCCTGGCCGTCCAGGGGACCGTCGTCACGGTGCCGGACTTCGAGGGCGAGGCGCTGCACTGGGTTGCG
>DASVMH010000165.1:0-3862 GCA_036384455.1 Marmoricola sp.
CGGTCGCCCTGCTGCTCCGGGGCAGGCCGTCCAGGACGGCCTGCGGGTCCGCGTCGTTGAGCAGCGCCCGACGTACGTGCGCGGCATCGGTGTAGGTCTGGTGCAGCATCGCCCGCTCGCGCTGATCGACCGTGTAGTGCCGCGTCGCGACATACGCGGTGATCGCGAAGAGCAGACTCACGAGCAACGCCCCGGCGGCGAAGGCGATCACGACCCCGACGCGCAGGCCGCGAGCGGCGAACCGGGCCATCAGCGCAGGTCCAACCGGTAGCCGAGACCACGGATGGTCTGCACGAGCTCCGGTCTCGACGGATCGATCTCCAGTTTGGTCCGCAGCCTGCGGATATGGACATCGACGATGCGTTCGTCGCCGTAGTGACCGTCGACCCAGGCCTGTTCGAGGAGTTGGCTGCGACTCAGCACCCGGCCGGCCTGTCCACACAACGCAACCAGGAGCCGGTACTCGGTGTGCGTCAGATGCACGATCTGGTCGGCGCGGCGCAGCTGCGCCGCAGCGACGTCGAAGACAAGAGGTCCGTTGGCCGAGTCGATGACGACAGGACGAGCAGCCCGCGTATGCCGGCCGGTGGCGATGCTGGGTCGGCGCAGCGCAGCCCGTACGCGGGCCCGGACCTCGTCGACGTCGAAGGGCTTCTTGACGTAGTCGTCGGCACCGGCCTCCAACGCATGCACGACGTCGACGGTGGTGTCGCGCGCGCTGATGACGATGATGGGCGCGGTGCTGGTGCGGCGTGCACGACGGATGAACGTGAACCCGTCGATGCCGCCCAGCATCAGGTCGACGAGCATGACGTCGACGCGGTGCTCGCGCACGAGAGCGAGGCCCGCCTCGGTGTGGTCCGCCTCGAGGACTCCGTAGCCCTCCTGCTCGAGCACCAACCTCATCGAGGTCCGCAGGCCGTCGTCGTCCTCGAGGACGAGCACGCGCATAGCCACGCCCTCATCGTGCCAGCCGGATCCGACTCCGTACCTGCGTCGCCCCGGGGTCCTGAGATTGTCATGAGACTGCAAAGTGATCGACCTCTCGCGTCCAAGGAGGTTCGTCATCGTCGGCACATGCGCCAGCTCGACGATGCGCCGTGCCTGCCGGACGGCGCGAGGATGCTGCACATCGGCCTGCCGAAGACGGGGACCACCGCGATCCAGGCTGCGTTGCACGTTGCTCGTCAGGCGCTCGTCGAGCAGGGCGTGCGTTACGCCGCGCCGAGGAACACCCGCCACCCGTACGCCGCCGCACGGTATGCGATCGGTGAACCGATGCCGCACCGTGCCGGAGCCGATCGGTTGGCCTGGCGGGCCGTGGTCCGGCGCTTCCGCACCTCTGACGCGCGCGCGACCGCCTTCTCCAGCGAAGCGCTCTACCTCGCCTCCGAGCAGCGGGCTCGCTCGATCGTGGACGAGATCGGCGGCCAGGCCCACGTGGTGGTCACGTTGCGGCCCTTCGCCTACCAGTTGCGGTCGCGATGGCAGCAGACCGTCGTCGGCGGTGGCCAGGCGACGTTCGACGACTGGGCGCGACGGTTCCTGGACAACTCCACCCGCGTACGCCGCAACGGCCCCGAGGGAATCCTCGACAGCTGGTCGCCGGCCGTCGGCGCGGAACGGATCGTCTTCATGGTCGCCGACCCGGGAGATCGGGATGTGCTGTTCCGCCGGTTCGAAGCGCTCCTCGGCCTCAGCGATCACACCTTGGAGCCGGCACACGTCGACAATGCGGCGCTCTCCTCGCAAGGCTCGGAGTTCCTCCGTCAACTCAACATCCTCGACCCCGTGAAGCGTGCGGATCCGACCACGGACCGCGCACACGTGCTCCGTACGGGCACTCGGCGGATCCAGCACATGCCGGGGTTGTCGAGGGAGCGCCCCCAGGTCGCGAAGTGGGCTGCGATCCGGGCGAACGAGGTGGCGGCGGGCTGGATCGACCGGCTCGAGTCGTCCGCGGCAACCGTCATCGGGCGGCCGCAGGACCTCGTCGTCGACGTGGATGGGTTGCCCGATGCGATCTCCGCACCCGCCGTCATCGATGTGGCCGAGGCCGCGCGGTTCGCCCACACGTATTGGAACGCCGCGATGGAGAACTTCGAGAAGGCCCGAGCAGTCCCGGAGCAGGAGCGGGGCGAACTGTCGACGCAAGAACTGCTGGCACTCCTGCGGTCCAGGCTCGCGCGGCGCCTGACCCGCTGAGCGCGTGAGCGACCGGTGTGAGCGCGGTCAGCCGACGGCGCGCCCGCCGGTCCAGAACCGCGCCCGCAACGCCTTCTTGTCGGGTTTGCCGAGGCCGGTGAGTGGCAGGGCGTCGACGGCGATCACCTGCTTCGGCGCCTGCACGGAACCCTTGGCGTCCTTCACCATCTGCTGGATCTCGGCGGTGACGTCGTCGGTGAGTTCGTGGCCCTCGCGGACGACGACGACGGCCGTGACGGACTCGCCGAACTTCTCGTGGGGCACCCCGATCACGCCGACCTGGGCCACCGCGGGGTGCTGGGCGACGATGTCCTCGACCTCGCGCGGGAACACGTTGAAACCGCCGGTGACGATCATGTCCTTGGTGCGGTCGACGATGTACCAGTAGCCGTCCTCGTCCTCGCGGGCGACGTCACCGGTGTGCATCCAGCCGTCGTGAAACGTCTCCGCGGTCTGCTCCGGCAACTGCCAGTAGCCACCGGACAGCAGCGGACCCGCGACGCAGATCTCCCCCGGCTCGCCCGGGGCGACCGGGGTGCCGTCCTCACCGAGGAGCGCCGTACGAGCCAGCGCCGTCGGGCGGCCGCACGAGGTGAGCCGGTCGATCGCCGGATTGCCGTCGGCATCGACGTGGTCGCGCTTGGAGAAGTACGTGATCACCATCGGCGCCTCGGACTGGCCGTAGTACTGCGCGAAGATCGGGCCGAACCGCTCGATGGCCTCCTTGAGCCGCACCGGGTTGATCGCGGACGCGCCGTAGTAGACGGTCTCCAGACTGGAGAGATCCCGGGTCTTGGAGTCCGGATGGTCCAGCAGGGCGTACAGCATCGTCGGGACCAGCATCAGGGAGTTGATCCGCTTCTCCTCGATGGTGGCGAGCACCTCGGCCGGATCGAAGCGCGCGGTGACGAAGAGCGTGCCGCCCTTGATCACGACCGGAACGAAGAACGCCGCACCCGCATGGGAGAGGGGGGTGCACATCAGGAACCGCGGCTCCTGGGGCCACTCCCACTCGGCGAGTTGGATGCTCGTCATGGTGTTCATCGTCTGGGCCAGTCCGATGACGCCCTTGGGCTTGCCGGTGGTGCCGCCGGTGTAGGTGATCGACACGATGTGGTCCGGCGGCAACAACCGCGCCTCGACCGGCTGCGGCTCGAACGTCTCCGCAACCTCGATGAGGTCGGTGGCCGTGCGCCCGCTGTCCGCGACCGCCTTCGCGATGCCGTCCGGAACGGGTCCGATGGTGAACACCTGCGTCAGGCCCGGGCACTTCTCCAGGAGTTCGAGCGCGCGCTGCTCGAAGTACGGGTCGACGATCAGGTAGGTGATGCCGGCGTCGTTGATGACGTACGCGTGGTCGTCGGCGGAGCCGAGCGGGTGCAGCGAGGTGCGCCGGTAACCCTGCGTCTGTCCGGCGCCGAGGATGAACAGCACCTCGGGCCGGTTGAGTGCCAACAGAGCACCGGCGGTGCCGAAGCCGGCCCCGAGCGACTCGAAGGCCTGGATGTAGGTGCTGATCCGGTCCGCGACCTGTTGACCGGTCAGGGTCACCTCGCCGAGGTGGATGATCGGTCGGTCGTGGTGGCGTTTGAGCGCCGCCACCATCAGGTGACCGTTGTGGGTTCCGGTGCGCAGGGTGTCTGCCGAGGTCATGGGG
>DASVMH010000166.1:0-9443 GCA_036384455.1 Marmoricola sp.
GAGTCGGTGTTGGCCTGGGGCAGTTTGCAGACCCCGTAGATCTGGCAGCCCAGGCAGAACTGGATGGTCGCGTTGAGGAGCGCGGCGATCAGCGCGAGCGCCGTGGCGGCGTAACCCAGCCACGCGAGCCCGGTGACAAAACCGACGATCCCGACGACCGCGAAGGCCAGCCCGATGCCCTGGGCGAACCGCGGCGGGCGCGGGTCCTCCCAATCCGTCGTCGGCCCCAGGCGGGGGCGTACGAACCGTCGGAACACCCAGGCCAGCGGCGTGCGCTGGACCCCGAGGAATGCCCCACTGGCGAACAACGCGGCTTGCACCGCGAGCACCCAGACCCCGATGCCGAGGTGGGCGGTCCCGAGGACGACGGCGAGGAGGACGCTGGTCACGGTGGCGTTGAAACGCGGACCGCGGGCGTCGATCGATGACGTGCTCATGAGTGTGTCCTGACGATTGCTGACGGATGGGCGGGCTGGCCGCCGACGTCAGCAGGGCTGACGCCGGCTCAGGACATTCGACACAGCGCCGAACGCACGCGGCAGTGGTCCACTGCGCGGCGCTTGGTCAGCATGGTCGTGTTCACAGGACAAAGAGTACGAACGCCACGCTCCGGAGGGCAAAGTCGAATCTCACTCTATGAGAATGACGACCACATCTTGAGATAGCTCACTGGCGGGCAGCCGCCGCCAGGATCGTCTCGAAGCGGTCCGCGCACCCGTCCAGCGCGAACTCCTCCTCGGCCAGCGACCGGCTCCGCCGGCCCACCTCCTCGGCGCGCGGACGGTCGGCGAGCAGATCGCAGACCCAACCCGCCGCCTCGGCGATGGACTCGTCCGCCGGGGGCAGCACCTTGCCGTCGGCGCGCTCGACGAGACCGGCGGCGAGGTTCTCCGCCGGCATCAGCCCGAGGATGGGCCGGCCGGCGCAGAGGTAGGAGAGCGTCTTCGAAGGCACGGAGAACTCCCCTGCGGTCTGTTCGAGCAGCACGACGAGGACGTCACCGCTGCCGAGCACCTGCGGGAGCACCTCGTAGGGCTGGAACGGCAGCAGTTCGAGATCGACGCCGAGTTGCTGCGCCTCCTGGGCGACCACCTCAGCGGCCGGGCCCTCGTTGACCACGACCAGGCGTACGGGCGTGCCCTGGTCCTCGACGGCGCGCGCGAGCTTCACGAGGAGTCCGGGGTTGTGCTTGAGGCCGAGCGTGCCGGAGTAGAGCAGCGTCCTCACGTCGTCGAGCCGGTGATCGACAGCCCAGTCGTTCTTGCGCTCGACGGGGGCGATCTCATCGAGGGGTGCCCAGTTGGGGATCACCTCGGTCTTGGCGTCTGTGCGCCACCGGCGATGCACATCGACGAAGCCCTCGGCGATCACGACGACCGCGGCCGCGCGGCGTGCGCACCATCTCTCGCCGACCTCGATGACTGCGGCCACCCAGCGGTACACCGGGGAGAGTTGGGTGCCGGCGAACGAGCGGATCGCAACCGCCTGCACGTCCTGGTGCCAGAGGACCCACGGGAGGCGTACGACCATCAGCACCGCAGCCATCACGATCAGGGTGGGGACGGGAGTGTTGGCGACCAGGGTCACGTCGGGCCGCTCCCGGCGGATGTGACGTGCCAGTTCGAGCCCGAGACGCAACTCCTGGAACACCCGGCGTCGGAACCTCATCTTGGCGATCGATGCACCGACGCCGATCTGCTCGAAGCGGAGTCGCTCACCGGGCTGTGCGGTCAGCTTGCCCTTGCCCGACGAGTACGCCGCACAGCTCGAGTGGACGACGTCGTGACCGCGCCGGGAGAGTTCGCGACTCAGCTGAGCCTGGAACGGGTGGCCCGCATAGTCGTGGATCAGCACCTTCATCGGCAGACCTCAGCCCAGGGACCGTTTGACCTGGTCATAGACCCACGCGTAGGTCTTGGCCATCCCGTCGGCGAGCGACACCGACGGCTCCCAGCCGTACGTCTCGAGGATCTGGGTGTTGTCACTGTTGCGTCCACGCACCCCCTGGGGCGCGTCCAGCTGGTAGCTGCGCTCGCACTTGATGCCGGCGATGTCCTCGACCATCGAGTAGAGCTGGTTGATCGAGACCAGTTCGTCACTGCCGAGGTTCACCGGTTCGGGGCTGTCGCCCTTGAGGATCATCTGCGAGCCCTGCACACAGTCGTCGATGTACATGAAGCTGCGGGTCTGCTCGCCGTCACCCCAGATGTCGAGGTGGTGCTCCCCGGTGATCTCCGCGGTCGCGATCTTGCGGCACACCGCGGCCGGCGCCTTCTCGCGGCCACCGTCCCAGGTGCCGTTGGGACCGTAGACGTTGTGGTAGCGGGCCACGCGCGTGGTCAGGTCGAAGTCCTCGAGGAAATGCCGGCACATCCGCTCGGTGAACAGCTTCTCCCAGCCGTACCCGTCCTCGGGCATCGCCGGGTAGGCATCGGCCTCCTTGAGGGCGGTGATGTCGGTGTCGGTCTGCTTGTCGGCGGCGTACACGCATGCCGACGAGGAGTAGAAGTAGCGCTCGACCTGCGCGGCGCGGGCGGCCTCGAGCATGTGGGTGCTGGTCAGCACCGTGAGCATGCACAGCGCCTTGTTGTTCTCGATGAAGCCCATGCCGCCCATGTCGGCGGCGAGCATGTAGACCTCACGCGCACCGTCGGTCTGAGCGAAGGCGTTCTCCCGCAGGGACAGGTCCGCCTGGACGTTCTCGGCGTCGTCGTGGACCTGGTACCACTCGTCGAGCGGCTTCACGTCGACCGAGCGCACGCTCAGCCCCTGCTTGAGCAGGTCGTCGACCAGATGCCCGCCGATGAACCCGCCACCACCTGCTACGAGGACGTCCACGTCCGCCACTTGTGCCCACCATCCGTTTCGGGAACTCGACCGAGTCCGTTTGCCCCCCGTACACGCGCCTCAACGAGACAATGCCCCATTTCGTCACGTTCAGGGGCTCAGCGTATCCGGATCGGTCTTGGAATAGGGTGCCGAACCATGAAGCGCGCCTTCATCACCGGCATCACCGGCCAGGACGGGTCGTACCTCACCGAACTGCTGCTCGAGAAGGGGTACGAGGTGCACGGTCTGGTGCGGCGCGCATCAACCCTGAACCGGTCCCGGATCGACCACCTCCACTCCGAGCCGAACCTGCACCTGCACTACGGGGACCTGACCGACGGGGTCAGCCTGGTCAATCTCATCCACGCGATCGCGCCCCAGGAGGTCTACAACCTCGGCGCCCAGAGCCACGTGAAGGTGTCCTTCGAGATGCCGGAGTACACCGCCTCCACGGACGCGGTCGGCACCCTGCGGTTACTCGAGGCGATCCGGGCCGCCGGCATCGACTGCCGCTTCTACCAGGCCTCGACCTCGGAGATGTTCGGCGCGACCCCACCCCCGCAGAACGAGCAGACGGCGTTCTACCCCCGCTCGCCGTACGGCGCCGCCAAGCTCTACTCACACTGGGTCACGGTCAACTACCGCGAGGCCTACGACCTCTTCGCCGTCTCCGGGATCCTGTTCAACCACGAGTCCCCGCGCCGCGGCGAGAGCTTCGTGACCCGCAAGATCACCCTCGGCGTCGCCTCCATCACGCTCGGCGTCGCCGACCACCTCGACCTCGGAAACCTCGAGGCGATCCGCGACTGGGGGTACGCCAGGGAGTACGTCGAGGGCATGTGGCGCATGCTCCAGCACGACGAACCGCAGGACTACGTGCTCGCCACCGGCATCGGCACCACGGTGCGTGAGTTCTGCGACGCGGCCTTCTCCCACGCAGGACTCAACTGGGAGGACCACGTCCGCTACGACAAGCAGTACGAACGACCCACCGAGGTCGACGCCCTCATCGGGGACGCCTCCCACGCCCGCGAGGTCCTCGGCTGGGAGGCCAAGACCGACGCCAAGGCGCTGGCCGGCCTGATGGTCGACGCCGACATCGAGAAGATGGGCCGGCTGCTCGGCCGCCCGACCCCGTGAGCAGTGCCCGATTGCTCACCCATCTCGTCACCGGTGCCGCCGGTCAGGACGGCATCCTGCTCACCCGTCGCCTGCTCGCCGCGGGTCACCGCGTCGTCGCGTGTGTCGCCCCCGGCGCCGCCCCGTCGGCGCTGCTCGACGGCGCCGAGGTGGTCGAGCACGACGTCCGCGACACCGACGCCTTCGCGACACTGCTGACGCGCACCGGGGCCGATGTCGTGCACAACCTCGCCGCCCTGAGCTCGGTCGCCGCGAGTTGGGAGGACCCGGCCGCATCACAGGAGATCAACCAGGACGCCGTCCTGGGCATGCTCGACGTGCTCCGCGGGCACGACCGGGCGGTGACCTTCGTCCAGGCCTCCAGTGCGGACATCGTCGGTGCCGGCGACGGGCCCGGAAGCACGGTCACCGAGGACACCCCCCTGGCGCCGGTGAGCCCGTACGCCGAGCACAAGGCCGCTGCCCACCGGGCCGTCCGGACCGCCCGCGCCGACGGCCACCGCGCGACGAACCTGATCCTCTTCGGTCACACCAGCGTCCTGCACGCCCCCCGGTTCGTGCTTCCCCGGATCACGACGCAGGTGGCGCAGCTCGCACGGGCCGGCGGCGACACCGTGTGGCTCCAGGCACCGGGGGTGCGCCGCGACTGGGGCGCGGCCGGCGACTTCGTGCGCGCCTTCGCCCTCGCTGCGAGCGCGACTCCCGGCGACTTCGTCATCGGCACCGGCGACCTGCACGACCTGCGCGAGATCGCCGGCTGGGCACTCGCGCGGGCCGGGGTCGAGGCCCGGGTCGCACGCCCGGAGGACGCCCCCGAACGTCCGCACGACTTCGACGGCCTCCGCGCCGACGCCTCCCGTGCGGCCGGTGTCCTCGGCTGGCGGCCGGCCATCACGCTGCGCGCCGAGATCGAGCGCATGGTGGACATCGAGCTGCGCCGGGCCGGCACCGACCGGACGTTGGACGACGTCGCGGAGGAGCTCGACGCCGGCCCCCGCTGCTAGTGTTCGGCCGCGTGCAGACATTCGATGTATCGAGCGACGAACTCCGGGGCCTCTACCTCGACCTCGTCAAGCGCAGCCTGACCGGTGCCCTCGCCGAGGACAGCGACACCATCCTCGGCGGCGCCCGCAGCACCGGGACCGGCACCCTGGGCCAGCCGGGGTTCAACCGGGCGACCGCGACGCAGGTCCTCAAGCGGGGCGCCCACGCGGCCGGACGGCTCGCGAATCGGTTCAACGTCGAAATCGCGTACAAGCGCCCGTATTCGTCGCACCTGCGTGAGGTCGGCCAGGACTGGCCCTCGCGCTCGGAGTCGATGATCGGTCTCGACCGGATGGACAACATCCAGGAGGCGATCGCGGCGATCGAGGCCGACGGCGTCCCGGGCGACCTGATCGAGACCGGCGTCTGGCGCGGCGGCGCGACCATCTTCATGCGCGCGAACCTCAAGGCCTGGGGCGACACCGAGCGCAAGGTCTGGGTGGCGGACTCCTTCCAGGGCCTCCCCGAGCCCGACGCGGAGCGGTACGCCGCTGACGCCGGCGACACCCACTACAAGTGGGGCGGACTCGCCGTCGGCGTCAAGATCGTGCAGCACAACTTCGAGCGCTACGGCCTGCTCGACGACCAGGTCGAGTTCCTGGTCGGCTGGTTCAAGGACACCCTGCCGACCGCCCCGATCGAGCAGTTGTCGCTGATGCGCCTCGACGGCGACATGTACGAGTCGACGATCCAGGCGCTCGAGCCGCTGTACCCCAAGCTCTCGCCCGGCGGGTTCTGCATCATCGACGACTTCGGCAGCCACGTGTCACAGGCGCAGCAGGCCGTCCACGACTACCGCGAGGCCCACGGGATCACCGAGGAGATCATCGACATCGACGGCACCGGCGCGTACTGGCGAAAGGCCCGCTGATCCGATGGAACCGATCACCATCGTCGAGGGTTACCACACCGACGTACGCGACGACGTCGACCCGTACGTCCCCAAGACCTCCGGGACCCTGCTCGATATCGGCGGCGGCACGGGGGCGACCGCGGCCCACATGAAGTCCCTCGGGCTGGCGGCCCGTGTGGGAGTGGCCGACCAGATCTCCTCGGACGCCGCCGAGCCCGGCATCGACTTCCACGTCTCGGGCAACCTCGACGACGAGGCGTTCCTCGCCAAGGTGATCGCTGACGAGGGCCCCTTCGACACCATCTTGTGCCTCGACATCCTCGAGCACCTCGTGGACCCCTGGCGGGTGGTCGCCCAGTTGCACCAAGCCCTCGTCCCCGGCGGGCACATCGTGGCCAGCATCCCGAACGTCCGCCACTACCGGGTCTCCGGCGGCCTGTTCTTCCGGGGCCGTTGGCGCCTGGCCGACGCCGGCATCCTCGACCGTACGCACCTGCGCTTCTTCGTCCGCGAGACCGCGATCGAGCTCATGACCCACACCGGCCTGGCCCTCGACCTGGTGGAGACCCCGCCGCGGATGCGCCACCCGCGCCTCGCGAAGGCCCTGCACCGTGTCGCATTCGGCCGCCTCGACAGCTTGGTCGCGGTCGACTACGTGGTCCGCGTCAGTCGCACCGACGCCCCCGGCGCGGCCTGATCAGCGCTCGCCGGGCGCGCGACGGGGGTACCCGTCCGGATAGCGCTCGTGCGCGTATGCGATGAAACCGTCGACGTCGTCGGAGCCCAGGTAGTCAGCGGCCGCGCGTACCTCTGCCTCCGGCCACTCCCACCAGGCGATCTCGAGAAGCTCACGCCGCCGCTCCTCGTCGTGGCGATACCCGATGACCTTCGCCGGCACGCCGCCGACGATCGCGTAGTCGGGGACGTCCTTGGTGACGATCGCGTTCGACCCGATCACCACGCCGTTCCCGATGTGCACGCCGGTCATGATCATCGACCGGTCGGCGATGTAGCAGTCCGCACCGATGACCGTCTTCGGCCGGCGGCTGCGATCGGGGTGACCGTCCTCGCCGGCACCCTCCATGCGCCACAGGATCTTGTGGGGATAGGTGCTGACGGTCCGGATGCCGTGCTGCCCGCCGAGGTGGATCACGCAGTCGACGGCGATGGAGCAGTAGTCGCCGATCTCGAGGGTCGTCTCGTCGTAGACGTAGGTCTTGATGGTGGGGATGGAGTATTCGGCCGTGTGGACGCCCACGGTCACCCGCCCGGACTTCACCAGGCGGTTGAGCTGTCGCTTCTGCGGACCGAGGATCGCGTCGATCGCGCGATGCCACGCATGCCAGAGGAACCTGAGAACGGACACGCCGGGGCCTCTCATCGGTCTCGTCGGGATCGGGCGGCGCCCATGATGACACGTCCCGCCCGGCCCATCAGTATCGACAGGGTTCCCGGCGGAGGCGGTCCGTGGGTCAGCGCCACGTAACGCTCCAGGGCCTTCTCGTACGCCGCGTCCGCGGCGGCCACCGGGTCGGTCCCCGAGACGTTGGCGGCGTACGCCTCCCGCCAGAGGACCTCGTCGAGACGGGTGCACCGAGCGATGTCGTTCGCGGCGCGCGCCACCTCGGCACGCAGGTCGGGCCTGCGGTCGGTGGGCAGCGGGGCGTTCTCCTGACGTCGATGCACGTCCAGCGCCACCCCGAGAGCGGCGCCCAGCTTGCTGGTCATGGCCGGGTCCTCGACCACGCCGACGAAGTCGAACGTCGCCAAGCGGCTGCGGGCCTCATCGAGCAGCTGGTCATCGTGTGCCTCGTCGATGAACCGGTCCTTCTCGATCAAGGGGTGCGGCCACAGCATCATCCGGGTGAGCATGTTGTCGGTCGCCAGCAGTGCGTGCGGATCGGTGAGGTAGTCCTGCAGCGGCTTTCCGGCGGCAAGCACCAGGTCGCTGTAGGCACCCCACGACCGGCTCCACCGGCCCGGGCGCGTACGCGCGAACAGCCACAGCGACAGCAGCCGGGTCCGCGGCTCGCGCAGCACCGTCATGTGCCAGCCGTCCGGGAACCTCGCGCGGGTGGTCGACGGCGCGACGTGGCCGGTGACGTATTCCGCATCGGGCGCGATGTCCTCCGGGGCGATGATCACGGCGTCGCGGACGCGCCGGTGGATCGTGTCCACCTGGTCGAAGTCACCGAAGACGACCCCGTCCAGGCCGTGCACCACGCGTGCCGGTGAGGTGGCCGCGACGATCGCCTCACTCAGGGCGGTGCCGGCGGTCTTCGGCAGGTGGTTGAAGACGAGGGGCCGACCGGGCTGGTGCTGCCACACGTCAGGGGACTCCTGGCTCATCGATCGGGGCGGCATCGTGCCGCGGGCCCTCGGCTCCGGCGATGGTAACCGCCGACCGTCGACCGTGCATCCGGAAGACCACCCACCACAACGCCAGGATCGCGATCCACGCCAGCGCCCGGCCCCACATCGCTCCGAGAGCACCGTTCATGACACCACCGACGATCGCAGCGCTGACCGCGGTCGTCGTCCCGATGGCCTCGATCCAGACCACCGTGCCGACTCCCTTCCGTCCGAGCAGGCCGGCCTTGGCCCCGCTGTTGCAGGTGAGCAGCACCAGCTGGATCACCGCCGGCAACAACAGGGGCTTCGCCACCGCCCAGGTGTCCCCGAGCACGAACCGCCCGACCGGGCCGGGCAGGAGGAGCAGCACGATCCCGTTGAGGAGGGCGGCCACGACCGTGAAGGAGGTCGTGCGGCGTACGTGCCGGCGGAACTGGTCGGCGTCCTCGGTGCGGGCGACCTCGGCAACACCGGCGGCGACCGAGGCGGCCTGCACGGTCAGGGTCGGACGGGTCAGCAGGATCGCGCCCTGGACGCCGCCGAGCCCGCGGGTCCCGATCACGCTGACCAGACCGATCGAGGTGCCGAGGGCCCCGATCTGTGCGACCGAGAACGCGGCGAGGTAGCGCCATGCGTACGACCATGTCTCGCGCAGCCAGGCCAGCCGCGGCCGCATGCTGCGCAGCGAGTGCGTCGCGACGTGCTGGCCGAAGACGAGCAGCCCGGAAACCGCTCCCGACCCGGCCCACGCGGCGACGAACCAGACCAGGCCGCGGTGGTCGAGGACGAACAACACGGCCAGTGCCGCGATCATCAGCACGAGCCACACGGAATCGAGGACCAACGACAGCACCGGGCGTTGCAGGGCGAACCCGAGGTAGCGGCCCTGGTCCTGCAACACCAGCGCCGGCATCGCGACGGCGAGGACGAGGAGGGACCAGGCCAGGCCGGAGGACCAGATGGAGGTGAGGGCCGCTCCCGCTGCCACCACGAGCGCGAAGGCGACCCCGAGCACCACGCCGCTGGCGATGGCCTCGCCGGTGCGCTCCTCGATCTCCTTCGGGTGGATCAGCAACGGCTCGCCGACCATCGCGCGTGACGCCCCCTGCGCGGTGACGTAGACCGTGAAGGCGATGCTGAAGAGGCCGAAGCCGCTGGGTCCGAGGGTCCGCGCGGCGAGGACCGCGACCAGCAGGTTGGAGCCGCCGGCGACCACCTGGTCGAG
>DASVMH010000167.1:0-4845 GCA_036384455.1 Marmoricola sp.
ACAACGCCGGCGTGATGGCGACGCCGTACCGCCGCACGGTCGACGGCTTCGAGCTGCAGTTCGCGACCAACCACCTCGGCCCGTTCGCCCTCACCGGACTGCTGCTGCCCCAGCTCGCCGCCTCGGGTGACGGGCGCGTGGTCAACACCGGCTCACAGGCGCACCGGCTGGCGTTCCGGGCACCGCTGAGCGACCCGTCGCAACAGGTCGGGCGCTACTCGAAGTGGCTGGCGTACGCACAATCGAAGCTCGCCGACCTGTTGTTCACCTTCGAGCTCGACCGCCGGCTGCAAGACGCGGGGTTGCCGATCAAGGCGCTGGCCGCACACCCGGGATACTCCGCGACGGGCCTGATGCACTCGCGGCACAACCTCGCCGGCGGAGCCAACGTCGGCACGCGATTCCTCGAGTCGGCCTTCACCATGCTCGGGCAACCCGCCCAACTCGGCGCACTGCCGACCCTGATGGCCGCGACCGCGGACCTTCCGGGCTCGACCTACGTCGGGCCCGACGGGCTGAGCCAGATGCGCGGCCTCCCCAAGGTGGTCGGCACCACGAGACTGGCCCAGGATCGCGATGCGCAACGGCGGCTGTGGGAGCTCAGCGAGCAGGCGACCGGGGTCAGCTACCCCTAGGATCCGGCAGGTGAGCGAACACCTCAGCGCCCATCAGCTCATCGACCTGGTCCTCGACGACGGATCGTGGCAGTCGTGGGACACCGCCCCGGACCGTACCGGCGTGTCCGAGGAGTACGCCGCGACGCTCGCCCGGGCCGCCGAACGCTCCGGCGTCGACGAGTCGGTCCTCTCCGGGGAGGGCCAGATCCGGGGTCGTCGCGTGGCCGTCCTGGTCGGTGAGTTCGCGTTCCTGGCCGGCTCGATCGGCAAGGCGGCCGCCGAACGGATCGTGGCCGGGATCGAACGGGCCACGGCCGAGGGCATCCCGCTGGTGGCGGCGCCGATCTCCGGCGGCACCCGGATGCAGGAGGGCACGCCCGCGTTCGTCCGCATGGTCGCGATCTCGGCCGCGCTCGCGCGCCACAAGGCGGCCGGTCATCCGTACCTCGTCTATCTGCGCAACCCGACGACCGGCGGGGTGATGGCCTCGTGGGGTTCGCTCGGGCACATCACAGTCGCCGAGCCGGGCGCGCTGGTCGGGTTCCTCGGGCCGCGCGTCTATGAGGCGCTCTACGGCGAGCCGTTCCCCGAGGACGTCCAGACCTCCGAGAACCTCTTCGCCCACGGCATCGTCGACGCGGTGCTGCCCCCCGAGGAGATCCCCGACATCCTCGACCGGGCGTTGTCGATCCTGCTCGCCGAGCCGCCTCGGCCCACCGAACCGATCGACCTCGGCGAGCCGACCGACGTGGACACCTGGGACGCGATCACCCGCAGCCGTCGCTCCGAACGCCCGGGCGTACGCCGGCTGCTGAGGTACGGCGCCAGCGACGTGATCCCCCTCAACGGCACCGGACAGGGCGAGACCGACCCCGGTCTGCTGATCGCGCTCGCGTCGTTCGGCGGCTCCCCGTGCGTCTTCCTGGGCCAGGACCGGCGCGAGCAGTCCAGCCGGCCGATGGGTCCGGGGGCGTTGCGCGAGGCACGGCGCGGCATGCGGCTGGCCGTGGACTTCGGCCTGCCCCTCGTCACCGCGATCGACACCCCCGGCGCGGCCCTGTCCGCCGACGCCGAGGAGGGCGGCCTCGCCGGGGAGATCGCGCGCTGCCTCGCGGACCTGGTCACCCTGCCCGCACCGACGCTGTGCCTGATGCTCGGCGAGGGCAACGGCGGTGGCGCGCTCGCCCTGTTGCCCGCCGATCGGATCATCGCCGCACAGAACGCCTGGCTCTCGCCGCTGCCACCCGAGGGCGCCAGCGCGATCGTGCACCGCGACGTCGAGCACGCCGCCGAGATGGCCGCAGCGCAACACGTACGCGCACGCGATCTGTTCGACATCGGCATCGTCGACCGGATCGTGCCGGAGGAGCCCGACGCGGCGGACGAGCCGGAGGCGTTCTGCCAGCGAGTGGGAGCGGTGCTGGCCGAGGAACTCGCGGCGCTCTGGCACGCCGACGCGACCCGTCTGGTCAGCATCCGGGCAGATCGCTTCGGCGCTGGACAATAGAACCTGTTTCAGTTCTCCTAGAGGGGTGCAGACCTACGTCATCTCCGGCGCCGCCTCGGGCATCGGTGCCGCCACCCGGGCGCGGCTCGAGGCCGACGGCCACCGCGTCATCGGCATCGACCTACGCGGAAGCGACATTGACGCCGATCTGTCGACCACGCAGGGCCGGACCGCCGCGCTCGCCGGCGTCCGTGAGCTCGCGCCGGACGGCATCGACGGCCTGGTGCCGTGCGCCGGCATCGCCGGGCTGACCGGCGTCGACTCGGCGCTGCTGGTCTCAGTGAACTTCTTCGGCGCGATCGCGCTGGTCGACGGCCTGCACGACCTGCTCGTGGCGAAGAGGGGCGCGGTCGTGCTGCTCTCCTCCAACTCCGTCACCTGCCAGCCCGGCTGGAACGCCGATGTCACCAGCGCCTGCCTCGCCGACGACGAGGCCAAGGCACGTGAGGTGGCGGCTGCGGTCGACGCGGTGACGGTCTATCCGTCGTCCAAGGCGGCGCTCGCCTACTGGGCCCGCCGCGAGGGCATCAAGGCGGAGTGGGCCGGCGCGGGCGTACGGATCAACGCGGTCGCGCCCGGCATGATCGCCACCCCGATGACCGACGCGCTCCGCGACGACCCGCAGCTCGGGGTGTTCGCAGACGCCTACCCAACCGCGATCGGCCGACCCGGCCGCCCCGAGGAGATCGCCGACCTGATCGCGTTCCTTCTCTCCGACGCCGCGAGCCTGCTCGTCGGATCGGTCGTCTTCGCCGACGGCGGCACCGACGCGATCCTGCATCCACTCGCCCCGGAGGGGATGGACGTCCCGAAGATCGCGATCAGCCTGATGAACAAGGCCGCCGGCGCGATGACCAAGGTCAAGGCGATGCGGGCAACTCGTCAGAAGGAGGCGCGCTGATGCGCCGCGCCATCATCGCCACTGCGGCGCTCGCCACGATCGCGCCGCTGACCCTGTTGGCACCATCGCAGGCGGCGATCCCGATCCCGCCGTTGCCCACCAACGTGCTGAGCGCGAAGTTCATCGGGCATGCCGCCAAGGCCCAGCCGATCAAGGCGACCCACAACCCGCAGAACCCGCATCTCGGCACCAACGGCTACAACTCGATGCACAACGACGCCTACGGCACCAACGCCTACAAGGTACGCGGACCCCTGGGCCGCGACCTCCAGGTGCGCACCGCCTCCTACGGCGTCTCCGAATGCGCCACGGTCGCCTTCGACTCGCGCCACCAGTACGTCGGCCTCTGCGGCGGCCTCCAAGGTTTCACGATGCGGTTGATCGACCCGACCACGCTCACGCAGTTGGCGTCGTTGCAGACCTCCAAGCGTGACCTGACCAAGCTCAGCAACCCGTTCACCGACCTGTGCGGCGGCACGTACTTCTACCTCGACAACCACGACCGCGCGTACGTCCTGACGACGGACAAGAAGATCCTCGTCATCAAGGTGGGCGCCGGATCCCTGAAGCTGCTGCGCACCTACAGCCTCGCCAAGGCGGTCACCGGCGACGACTGCGCGATCGCAACGATGCCCGACTGGTCGGGGCGGATCTTCTTCGCCACCCAGCACGGCACCGTCGGCGTCGTGAACCCCACCTCGGGCAAGGTGAAGACGGTGCGCTTCAAGGGCCAGGGCATCTTCAACTCGATGTCGGGTGACGAGTCCGGGGCGATCTATGTCGTCACCGACCACCGCCTCTACTCGGTCGCCGCGAACAGCAAGGATGTCCCCCACGTCCGCTGGTCGGCGAAGTACGACCGCGGCTCGAAGCAGAAGCCCGGCCAGCTCTCTCAGGGGTCCGGCACCACGCCGACGCTCATCGGCCGACACCTGGTCGCGATCACCGACAACGCCGACCCCCGCATGCACGTCCAGTTCTACCGCCGCAACGGCAAGCACGCCGGCCATCGCATCTGCCAGGCCGCGGTGTTCGCGAAGGGCAAGTCCGACACCGAGAACACGCTGGCGGCCGCCGGCCAATCGGTGATCGTCGAGAACAACTACGGCTATTCGGGGCTCCAGTCGACCGAGCTCGGCAAGTCGACGACGCCCGGCGTCGCCCGGGTCCGGATCCACAAGGGCCACTGCAAGGTCCTGTGGACCAACCACATCGTCGCCCCGACCTCGGTGCCGAAGGTGTCCCTGGGTGCCGGCCTGGCGTACGTCTATGCCAAGCCGCCGTCGTCCAACCCACTGGTCGACACGTGGTACTTCAGCGCGATCGACATCCGCACCGGGAAGACCGTGTGGCAGCAGCGCACCGGCAACGGCATCCAGTGGAACAACCACTACGCCTCGATCTACCTCGGCCCCGACGGCGCCGCCTACATCGCCACCCTCGCCGGCCTGATCCGCTTCAAGGACGGGTCGTAGCGACTCAGCGGGCCTTGATCTTCACGTGCTTGCGCGTCGTCGACTTGGTCTGACCGCTCCCGGTGACCTTGACGGTGACGGTCGCCCTGGCCGCGTGCTCCGAGGGGTTCTCCCGCAACGAAACCCCGCCGAGACCCCAAAACTCTGACGCAAAATCGCGCCGAGACCCCAAAACTCTGACGGCTCAGAGCGGCGGAATCTAGACAGTCATGCAACACCGTGGTTGGTGTCATCGTCTGATAGCAGTGTGTTGAGGACTTCGGCGGGGGTGCGGAAGGCGTGTCGTTCGCGGGGGCGGGAGTTGAGTTCGGCAGCGATGTTGTCGAGGATTCCGGCGCCGTAGAA
>DASVMH010000168.1:0-6660 GCA_036384455.1 Marmoricola sp.
TTCTACGGCGCCGGAATCCTCGACAACATCGCTGCCGAACTCAACTCCCGCCCCCGCGAACGACACGCCTTCCGCACCCCCGCCGAAGTCCTCAACACACTGCTATCAGACGATGACACCAACCACGGTGTTGCATGACTGCCTAGATTCCGCCGCGTTTTCGCGTCAGAGTTTTGGGGTCTCAGCGCTTCCGGTGAGCGGGACTCAGCGGGGTGGGTGGGGGCGGTTGCTCGCAGACTCGGGATCCAGACTCAGGATGCGCCGTCAGTGCGGGGTGCACCAAGCCGGAGGAGGATGGATGAGCGCGCAGCAGGACGAGGTCCGCCGGATCGAGGCGGATGCGGCACCGACGCGGTTCGCGCGGGGCTGGCACTGCCTCGGACTCGCCAAGGGCTTCGCGGACGGCAAGCCGCACCAGATCCTCGCCTTCGGGCAGAAGCTCGTCGTCTTCGCGGGCGCAAGCGGCACCATCAACGTCCTCGACGGCTACTGCCGGCACATGGGCGGCGATCTGTCCCAGGGCACCGTCAAGGGCGACGAGATCGCCTGCCCCTTCCACGACTGGCGCTGGGGTGGCGACGGACGCTGCAAGGCCATTCCGTACGCCCGGCGCGTCCCCCTTCGCGCACGTACCGCCTCGTGGCCGACGATGATCCAGGACGGGATGCTCTTCGTCTGGAACGACCCGGAGGGCAAGCAGCCGCCCGAGGACGTGACCATTCCGCGGATCCCGCAGGTCGAGGACGACCGCTGGACCGACTGGCTCTGGTACACCACCGTCATCGAGGGTGCGAACTGCCGCGAGATCGTCGACAACGTCGTGGACATGGCGCACTTCTTCTACGTGCACTTCTCCTTCCCGACCTACTTCAAGAACGTCTTCGAGGGTCAGGCGGCCTATCAGTACATGAACGGCGACGGCCGCGAGGACGTCCGCCCGGTCACGCCCAGCAAGAACAACCCGACCGTCCTGGGCACGTCGTCGGTGGCGGCCTACCACGGCCCGAGCTTCATGATCGACGAGGTGACCTACCACTACGAGGACCTCGACGTCGACACGATCCTGATCAACAGCCACTACCCGATCGACGCCAACTCCTTCGTGCTGCAGTACGGCATCATCGTGGAGAAGAAGGACGGCATCTCCGACGAGGACGCCGAGGAGATGGCCGCGAAGACCGGCAAGTTCATCAAGTACGGCTTCGAGCAGGACGTCGCGATCTGGAAGAACAAGGCCCGCATCGACAACCCCCTGCTGTGCGAGGAGGACGGGCCGGTCTACCAACTGCGCCGCTGGTACGAGCAGTTCTACGTCGATGTCGACGACGTCACCCCCGAGATGACCGACCGCTTCGAGTTCGAGATCGACACCACCCGGCCCAACGAGGCCTGGCGTGCCGAGGTCGAGCAGAACCTCGCCGCCCGGGCGTCGAGCTGATGGCCCGGCCGGAGAGCGCGGAGCGTCGCCCGCCACGTCCGGACGTACGCCTCGACGACGCCCCCATGCAGCCCGTGACGTGCACTGCCTGCGGAGCCGCCGTGACCGCGCGCAAGAGCAGTTGGGACCAGAGCACCGTGCAGTGGACTGCCGAGGCACTCGCACGATGCACGGAGCGTTCCCGATCACCTGAGGCATCCGAACGCCCCAACCGCAACGCGTTCGCCGGCTGCGCGGCCCTGCGCGCCTCGATCCGCGAGGCCGCGGTCCGCGGCACCCTGGACGTGCAGTCCGACGAACCCCTGAAGACCAATCCGGAGGCCCACCAGTGACCGACGTCGAACGCTACGGCCCATGGGCGCTGATCCTCGGCGGCTCGGAGGGGGTCGGCGCCGCCTTCGCCCGCCAGCTCGCCGACGACGGATTCAACCTGGTCCTGGTGGCCCGCAAGACCGGCCCGCTCGAGGAGACGGCCGCGCAGGTCCGCGAGCTCGGCGCCGAGGTACGCACCCTCTCCCTCGACCTCATGCGGGCCGAGTCCGTCGCGACGCTCACCGAGGCCACGGCCGACCTCGAGATCGGCCTGCTCATCTGCAACGCCGGCGCGAACAGCTACGGCAAGCCGTTCCTCGACGGAGACCTGGCCGGGTTCCAAGGCGTCATCGACCTCAACGTCACCACGCCCCTGGCGCTCACCCAGCACTACGGCCGGCTCATGCGCGACCGCCGCCGCGGCGGCATCGTCTTCGTCGGCTCGCTGTCGGGCTATCTCGGCTCCCTGCGCGAGAGCATCTACGGCGCCGCCAAGGCCTTCGGTCGCATCTTCGCCGAGGGTCTCTGGCTGGAGATGCGGGAGTACGACGTGGACGTGCTCGAGTTGGTCCTCGGCCTGACCCGCACCCCTGCCATGGAGCGCGCCGGCCTCAACTTCGACATCCCCGGCCTCAACGTCGGCGAACCCGAGGAGGTCGCCCGCGCGGGTCTCGAGCACCTCGCCGACGGACCCGTGTGGGTCGTCGCCGGCAACGAGCGCATCGCCGAGAGCCGAGGCGGTCGCCTCGACCGCGCGAAGCTCGTGCTCGGTACGCATGAGGCGATGAAGCACCTCATCCCCCAAGAAGATTGAGGCCGGCTCGCCGGTCCCCGGCGGGTTCTCCTACTGTGGCAGCGATGAACGCGCCCGATGACTACTGCGAAATGTGCGACCTCCCCCGGTCGACCTGCATCCACGGGCGGCCCCCTGTCGTTGCGGAGAAGAAGGCCAAGGCGCCGACACCGCGGAAACGGCAGGCCCCCGTACGGGCGAAGCGGAGCGCGTCACCAGCCGCCGGCTCCCCGGCAACGAGGACCGTCGCGCCCCGCTTGACCGCGGCGGATGTGTTCAAGCCTCTGATCGTCACGATGCTGGAGGAGGCCGGCGGGACGCTCGAGACCGAGGACGCCCTCGCCATGCTCGAACTGCTCACCGAGGGCTCCCTGCACTCCGGCGACCACGAGCGGATGCCCACGGGTGAGCTGCGCTGGCAGTACGCCGCTCGGCGCGCCCAGATCGCGCTCATCGACGAAGGCGTGCTGAAGAAGGCCCCCGGCCTCTGGCAACTCAGCGGATCGCGGTGACGTTGGACGCGACGAAGGCCGCGAGCGGCTCGGAGCCGGTCCAGTCGTGGCCCCAGTAACTGTCGCGGGTGCTCTCCTCGGCGGTGTAGTACGTCTCGTCGACCAGGACGCCGTCGCAGCCGTATTCGACGTCCCAGCCCCCGGGCGTGCGCACGTAGAACGAGACCATCTTGTCGTTGGTGTGTCGCCCGAGCGTCGAGGAGACGGAGAAGCCGCGGGCGGTCACCTCGTCGAGCGCACGACCGACCACGTCGAGGCTGTCGACCTCGACCATCACATGCACCAGGCCGGGCGCCTCGCGGTGCGGGGCCGGGCACAGGGCGAGGCTGTGGTGGCGCCGGTTGACGCCCATGAACCGTACGCGTCGCGGCGTCACCTCGGCACCCCGGCGACCGGTGCGGATGGAGCCGCGCGGCCGGAAGCCGAGCACCTCGGTGTAGAACGTCTCGACCTCGTCGAGGTTCGTGGTCGGGAGCACGACGTGCCCCATCCCTTGATCACCGGTGACGAAGCGCTGCATCCATTTCGTACGCACCGGGTCGTGGTCGAGGACGGGCCCGAAGAACACCTCCACAGCCGACCCGGACGGGTCCTCGAAGGTGATCGCGGAGTCGACCTGGCGTTGGGCGCACTCGGCGGCGGAGAGCACCCGCACCTGTGCGCCGTACGCCTCCACGGCACGGCCCACGGCGGCGAGGGCGAACTGGTCGCGCACCTCCCAGCCCACCGCCTGCACGCGATCCACGTCGCCGGGGAGCACGATCAGCCGGGCGATGCGCTCGTCCATGCGCAGGTAGAGACCACCTGCGACAGGCCCTGACGACTCGGCGAACCCGAGGGCTTCGACGGCCAGCTCGCGCCAGCGTGGGACGTCCATGCTCTGCACACGGAGATAGCCCAACGCCCGGATCTCAGCCATCACGCACCTTCCTGGACCGGACGCCCTGCCCGATGCGATCACGCTCCCAGCCGCTGCGCCCAGGCGTGCTGTGCTTCCCGGTGATCGGGAGACCGGTCAGCGGCGGACGAGCTGGAAGCTCGGGAACAGGTGCTGGGAGACCTTGCGGGCGGCGTCTACGGCCAGCGGGGCGACCCGCTCGAGCGGGGTGGCGGCATCGCCCACGAGCGAGATCGCCGCGACCGGACCCTCGGGACCGCGGATGGCAGCGGCAACGCAGGCGATCTCGGAGAAGCACTCGCCACGCTCGAAGGCCAGCCCGTGACGCGCGCGGATGCGGGTCAGCTCCTGGTGCAAGGTGATGACGTCGCAGATGGTCCGGCTGGTCTGCCTTCCGAGCGAGGGCAGGATCAACTCCTCGACGTCCTCGGCGGGCATCCAGGCCAGCATCGATTTGCCGAGCGCCGTGCAGTGCGCGGGTGCGCGGCCGCCCACGCGCGAGGGGACGGCGGTGGCGAACCGGCCACCGACCTTGTCGAGGTAGCGCACCTCCGCGCCGTCGAGGACGGCCAGGTGCACGACCAGGCCGGTGCGGACCTGGAGGTCGTGGAGCGGAGCCGCAGCTGCCTCGCGGAGCTCGAAGTGGTTGTCGCCGTTGCCGCCGAGGCCGAGCGAGCGGGTGCCGAGGGCGTAACCGAAGGTGGAGTGCGAGAGCCACTGCAGTCGTACGAGTTGGTCGAGGATGCGGTGCGCGGTCGAGCGGGGCAGGTGGGTGGCGCGAGCAACCTGCTCGAGCGTGAGCCGGGTGCTGGGAGTGCTGAACGCATCGAGGATCAGGGTCATCCGCTCGACCATCGAGGGCGGCAACGCCCGGTCGGCGGCAGCGCTGTCCGCACGCATCGACTCGTCCGGCCCGACTGCGAGTACCGACATGGTGTCTCCCTGCTCCACGCAGAAACTGAAATGATTTCTAGTTTCGACGTTAGCACGGTCACACCGATCCGTGTCAACACAACGAGCCGATCCCGCGGCGTGTCGCGGCGGCGCCCTAGGCTGCGGCCATGGTCAATGACGTCTTCGCCCCCGCGATGCTCGGCCCGGTGCAGGTCCGCAACCGGATCATCAAGGCGGCGACGTTCGAGGGCCGTACGCCCGACGGGCTGGTCACCGACGACCTGATCGACTACCACCTCGCCCCCGCGCGCGGCGGCGTCGGCGTGACCACCGTGGCCTACCTCGCCGTCGCCCCCGAGGGGCGGACCAACCGTGAATGCATCGTGTTGAACGACGCCGCCGCTCCCGGTCTGGCGAAGCTCGCCGATGCGATCCACGAGACCGGCGCGAAGCTCGCGGGCCAGTTGGGGCACGCCGGACCGGTCGCCAACGGGCGTTCGAACGGCGTCCACGCGCTGGCGGCGTCGCGGATGCCGTCACCGCTGTCGATGCAGATGATCCACTCCGCGAGCGATGCCGACATCGCCCGCATCACGCGTGACTACGTGTCCGGCGCGCGCACCATGGTCGATGCCGGCTTCGACGTGCTCGAGATCCACATGGCGCACGGCTACCTGCTCAGCTCGTTCCTCGCGCCGGGGCAGAACCGTCGCCACGACGCCTGGAGCGGCTCCTTGGAGAAGCGCTCCCGCTTCGCACGCCAGGTCGCCCGCGCCGTACGCGACGAGGTCGGCGACGCGGTGGCGGTGACCGCGAAGATCGGGATGACCGAGGGCTCCCCCGTCGGCTTCGGCATGCCGGAGTCGGTCGAGTTCGCGCAGATGCTGGAGTCCGACGGCACCCTCGACGCGCTCGAGTTGAGCGGCGGCAGCTCGCTGCTCAACCCGATGTACCTCTTCCGCGGGGACGTCCCCCTCGACGCGTTCGCGGCCACGATGGCGGCGCCGCTGCGGATCGGCCTGAAGTCCCCGATCGGCAAGAAGTTCTTCAAGGCCTACCCCTTCGAGGAGGCCTACTTCCGCGAGAAGGCGCTCGTCTTCCGCGACGCCGTGTCGATGCCACTGGTGATGCTCGGCGGCATCAACAAGGTCACCACGATGCAGCAGGCGATGGCCGACGGCTTCGAATTCATCGCGATGGCGAGGGCGCTGCTGCGCGAACCCGACCTGATCAACCGGATGCAGGCGGGCGAGACCGACGCGGGCGTGTGCATCCACTGCAACCAGTGCATGACCAAGGCCGCGGCCACCTCAGACAAGGTCGGCGACACCCGCACGGTCTGCGTGGAGATCCCCGCCTAATCGCCCGACCTGCGCACGTCGACGAGCACCACGACGGTGAACGCGACCGCGATGCACACCGCGAGCGCTGCCGTCACGACGTGCGTGTCGTAGTCCGCCATTCCGACGACGACGGCACCGGCGGCCAGGACCACGACCACACCGACGGCGATCTTCGGGTCGTCGCCGACCAGGAAGTCGTACCAGAACTTCGCGAAGCCCTTGGCGTACCTCATCGCAGCGCGCCCTCGGCAGTGCGGTCGTGCGAGGTCGGCGCGGAGCCGACCCGGAGCACGGTGATCAGGACCCGGGTCAGGGCGAACCACCCGACGAGCAGCACCGCGATCGCCAGGTCGCCGCCCGCCCAGTGCAGGCTGTCACCCGTTGCGCTGAAGACTCCGAGGCCTTCGATGGACCAGAACGTCCCGAACGTCGCCAGCAGCAGCCCCACGGCGTACTTCAACGTGTTCTCC
>DASVMH010000169.1:0-7822 GCA_036384455.1 Marmoricola sp.
GTCCGGATACGACGCACTCGCGCTCCGCTAACGGGGGCTGGTGGGGGCTGGGTCAGCGCCAACACATCATGCTGCGGGTGCGACCGAGGTCCACGTGGCGGCGGGCCACGAGGCGGGTCGACGGGTATGCAGCAGCGTTCATGGACGACAGTCTCAACGGGCGGACACCTTCCCCACAAATTCCCGTCTCGTTTCGTGAGACGCAGATCCATAATCTGATACGCGACGCTGCCGGACACGCGGGCTCCCGGGCCGGCCCGTAGGCTGGCGCCATGAGCGATGCCAGCGACGTCACCGTGCCCGAAACCGCTGCCACAGCCGTGAATCCCGGCCCTGAGGCGTTGGCCAAGACCGCGTCGACGGCCTATGACGCGGCGCTCGAGGTGATCGCTGCGGTCGAGCCGCGTGTGGCCGAGGCCACACGCAAGGAGCTCGCCGATCAGCGCTCGTCGCTGAAGCTGATCGCCTCGGAGAACTACGCCTCGCCGGCGGTGCTGCTCACCATGGGCACCTGGTTCTCCGACAAGTACGCCGAGGGCACCGTCGGGCACCGCTTCTATGCCGCCTGCCAGAACGTCGACACCGTCGAGGCACTGGCCGCGGAGCACGCTCGCGAGCTCTTCGGCGCTCCCTATGCGTACGCCCAGCCGCACTCGGGCATCGACGCCAACCTCGTGGCCTTCTGGTCGATCCTCGCCAACCGGGTCGAGACCCCCGCGCTGGAGCGGCTCGGTGCGAAGAACGTCAACGAACTGACCGAGGCCGACTGGGAGTCGCTGCGCCACGACCTCGGCAACCAGCGGCTGCTCGGGATGTCCTTGGACGCCGGCGGCCACCTGACCCACGGCTTCCGCCCCAACATCAGCGGCAAGATGTTCCACCAGCAGCAGTACGGCACCGATCCCGTGACCGGGCTGCTCGACTACGACGCGGTGGCCGCAAAGGCGCGGGAGTTCAAACCGCTGGTCCTCGTGGCCGGCTACTCCGCCTACCCCCGCCGGGTGAACTTCGCCAAGATGCGCGAGATCGCCGACGAGGTGGGCGCCGTGCTGATGGTCGACATGGCGCACTTCGCGGGTCTGGTGGCCGGCAAGGTCTTCACCGGCGATGAGGACCCGGTCCCGCACGCGCACGTCACCACGACCACCACGCACAAGTCGCTGCGCGGCCCCCGTGGTGGCCTCGTCCTGGCCCAGGAGGAGTTCGCCGCCGACGTGGACCGTGGCTGTCCGATGGTGCTCGGTGGCCCGTTGTCACATGTGATGGCAGCCAAGGCGGTCGCACTCGCCGAGGCGCGCCAACCCGCCTTCCGTACCTATGCCCAGAACATCGCGGACAACGCGAAGTCGCTCGCCGAGGGCTTCCTCACGCGCGACGCGACCCTGGTCACCGGCGGCACGGACAACCACATCGTGCTGCTCGATGTCGGATCCTTCGGCCTGACCGGTCGCCAGGCCGAGTCCGCGCTGCTCGACGCGGGCGTGGTGACCAACCGCAACTCCGTGCCCCGCGACCCCAACGGCGCCTGGTACACCACCGGCGTCCGCCTCGGCACCCCCGCGCTCACGACGCGCGGGTTCGGCGCCGACGAGTTCGACGTCGTCGCCGAGATGATCGTCGACGTGCTCTCCAACACCACCCCGGGCACCACGAAGGCCGGCACCCCGTCGAAGGCGTCGTACGCGCTCGCGGACGGCGTCGCGGAGCGTACCCGCGCCCGCTCGGCCGAACTGCTCGACAAGTACCCGCTCTACCCCGGCCTCGAGCTCACCTGATCGCACGTCGCCACCCTCTACCGTGGTCCCATGACCGCGCCGGGTGACGTACGCGCCGCGGCCCAGCCGACCCTGTGGTCCAAGGTCACACGGGCGCTGTGGCGCCTGATCGTCTCGACGGTCGACACCTGCATGCGCAACCGCGTGACCGGGTTGGCCGCCGAGGCGGCGTTCTTCGCCGTCCTCTCACTGCCGCCGCTGATCTTCGCCCTGGCCGGATCGATCGGCTTCGTCTTCGCACGCTTCAGCGATGCCCAGGTCGCGGACGTGCGCGACGAGGTGCTGCATCTCGCCAGCCAGGCACTGACACCGGAGACGGTCCACAAGATCATCCGGCCGACGCTCGACCAGGTGCTGGGCGGCGGTCGCTACGACGTCATCTCGATCGGCTTCGTCCTGGCGCTGTGGTCGGGGTCGCGCGCCCTGAACGTCTTCGTCGACACGATCACGATCATGTACGGCCTCGGCGGCCATCGCGGCATCGTGCGCACTCGGGTGCTCTCGTTCCTCTTGTACGTCATGGGCATGATCACCGGAGTCGTCACGATCCCGCTGATCGTGGCCGGCCCGGACCTGGTCGACAAGTGGCTGCCGGAGCGCGCGGACTGGCTGATGCATCTCTACTGGCCGACCGTCCTGGTGCTCGGCATCTGCTTCCTCGCGACCCTGTACCACGTCTCCGTCCCGGTGCGGACGCGGTGGCGCTACAATGTTCCCGGCGCGGTCTTCACGATGGTGTGCTGGGTGGGCGGCTCGGCACTGTTGCGGTGGGTGTTGGTCGGCACCGCGAAGGGCTCGACGTCGATCTACGGCCCGCTTGCCGCTCCCATCGCGGTGCTGCTGTGGCTCTACATCCTCTCCATCGCCGTGCTCATCGGGGCGGCCCTCAATGCGGCGTTCGACGTGATCTGGCCGCAGAAGGAGACCAGCACCGCCCGGCTCGAACTGCGCCGCCGCCTGGACTCCGTGCTGCCCTGGCGCAACGCCGAGGACCCGGCTCACCGTGCCGACCAGTGAAATAGAGGTGCCTCCCCCCGATCCGGGACGTAGATTCGTGGGATGCGAACCATCGGAGCCGCGGGGTGACCGCGCAGCGCCTTGAACGCAGGGGGGCGGGCCCGGTCGGGTGTGTCCTGCGGGTGGAGGTCGGCGTGCTCGTCGTCCTCACCGACTCCGGGGAAGCCCGGGCGAGTCTCGACGGTTGCCTGCTCGCCCGCGTCGCACGCGACCGCTCGGCGCTGCCGGTCCCGGGGGACTGGGTGCGGCTGCGGCACTGGCCCGACGGTCGCCTGACCACGCTGGGCTCGATCCGGCCCGAGCGGGCCCTCGCGCCCGTGATCGCCCTGCGTCCCTGAACACGCCCGGGGGCGTCGCGTGCCGGACCACACCGCGTGCCATGCTGTGCGCGTGCGTAACGTGACGCTGCCCGCCCCGATGCTCGTGGCCGGGGGAGTCGGTTGCCTCCTCGCCGGAGCGCTCACCGGATACGTCCTGGCTCCACACAAGCACAGCCACGACACCGCGACGGTGCACAGCTTCAACACCAAGACCTCGCAGTTGTGCCTGTCCGGCGGCTCGGTCTCCGACGATTCCGGTGTGACCGACGACGGCTATCTGTGTGGCGTACTGCGACGTTCGAACAACCAGGCAGCACCGCGTGCGGGTCAGAAGTTCCGCTACGTCGTGATCCGTACCTCCGGCACAGCCAACGGCGAGAAGCAGCACCAGACCGTCATCTACGGCACCGTGGTGAACTGAGCCGTGGTCACCAGCGGCGCGAATGAGGACGCCGAGGAGGCGCCGGGGCAGATCAAGCTCCCCGACCGGGCGCAGTCCCCGTGGTGGCAGCTCGCCCGCCGCTTCCTTCTCGCGCTCGCCGTCCTCGCCGTCACGGTGCTGCTGGTCTACTTCGACCGGGACGGCTATCGCGACACCGCCGACGTCCATGGCCACGGCGTCAGCCTGATCGACGCGATCTACTACTCGACCGTCACCTTGAGCACCACGGGATACGGCGACATCGCCCCTGTGGCCGCACACGCGCGCCTCATCAACGCCTTCCTCATCACCCCGTTGCGCATCGCCTTCCTGGTGCTGCTGATCGGCACCACCCTCGAGGTGCTCGCCAACCAGGGGCGGGAGATGTTCCGGGTGGCCATCTGGAGGAGACACATGTCAGGACACATCGTCATCATCGGCTACGGCACGAAGGGTCGCAGCGCGGCACAGACGCTGATCCGCAACGGCGCGAAGAAGGAGTCGTTGATCATCGTCGACCCGAGTGCCGCCGCGATCGGCGAGGCCAACGCCGACGGCTTCGCGGTCGTCACCGGCAACGCCACGCGGCGCGAGGTGTTGCGCCGGGCCGGGGTGGAGTCGGCCAAGCACGTCATCCTCACGCCCTCGCGCGACGACACCACGGTGCTGGCCACGCTGACGGTGCGCCAACTCAACCCGGACGCCTACATCGTCGCCGCAGTCCGGGAGTCCGCGAACGTGCCGCTCGTACGCCAGAGCGGTGCCGACTCGGTGATCACGTCCTCCGATGCCGTCGGACGCCTCCTCGGGCTCTCCTCCAAGTCGCCGATGCTCGGAGCCGTCCTCGAGGACCTGCTCACGTACGGCGACGGTCTCGAGGTGGCGGAGCGGGACCTGCTCGTCTCCGAGGTCGGCAAACAGCCGCAGGCGCTGCCGGACCAGGTGATCGCCGTCATCCGTGACGAGAAGGTCTATCGCTACTACGAGCCCACGGTCGGCCAGCTCGCACGGGGGGACCGGCTCATCGTGGTCCGACCCGCGGCGGAGCTTCCGTGGGCGCCGCGCCCTGGCACCCACGGCGAGGAGGAGTCCGAGTCGGAGGACGCGTGAGCATCACGTTCCGTCCTCTCGGGGACGCCGATCTCGAGCAGGTCTTCGCGTGGGAGAAGGACGCAGCAGCGGTCGAGATGGCGGCGTTCACCCGTGCCGACCCCTCCGACCGTGCTGCCTTCGACGCCCACAACGCTCGCGTCGCCGCCAACCCGCAGAACCTGCGCCTCGCCATCGAGGACGACGGCGTCTTCGTCGGGACCGTCGCCAGCTTCTGGACGGAGGGGGAGCGGGAGGTGTCGTACTGGATCGACCCGGCTCGGTGGGGCCGCGGCATCGCCTCGGCAGCGCTGCGTTCATTCCTCCTGGTCGAGAGGACCCGCCCGCTCGTCGGTCGCGTCGCGGCGCACAACCTGGGCTCTGCGAAGGTGCTCGAGCATGCGGGGTTCGTACGGATCGGTCAGGACTCCGGGTACGCCGAGGGCATCGGCAGGGAGACCGTCGAGTTCCTGTACCGGTTCGACGGGACGGTCTAGTCTCCGATCTGTGAAACCACGCATCATCGCGCTCGCCGGTGCTGGAGCGCTGCTGTCCGTGCTGATCTCGCCGGCCGCTTCGACGGCTGCTCCCGCGCCCGCCCCGGCGATCGTCGGCGCTCAGAAATCATGCACGCTGCCGACGGCGGGCCGAACGTTTCGCACCGCCCGGCCGGGCCAGGAGGATCTCAACGCGTTCCGCCTCGAGAAGGCGGTTGCCGGGCTGAGCTCGCGCTCGCGACTGTCCGTGCAGGTCTTCCGCAACAACTGCCTGGTCGCGACCGGCCCGCTCAACCCGCTGACAGACCAGGTGCACAACAACCTGTGGAGTGTCACCAAGTCCGTCGTCTCGATGCTGACCGGGATCGCCATCGGCGACGGCAAGCTCGCCCTCGACGATCCGATCATCAAATACCTCCCCTCGGGTTCCGGGTGGGGCGACGCGCTGCACACCAACATCAGGATCTGGCAACTGCTCACCCAGACCAGCGGACTCTCCCAGGCGATCCTCTCCGAGGCCGGGACCCTCGGCCTCGACCAGAGCCTGCCTGAGGAGGCGCTCGCCCAGAACTTCAAGTACGACCCGGGCACGAAGTTCCAGTACTCCCAGCTCGGGCCGGCCCTGCTCGCGTACGTGGTGTCGCGCGCGGTGGGTGAGGATCTGGGCACGTACGCCCAGCAGCGACTCTTCGGCCCGATCGGCATCCGCGCCGGCTCGTACTTCTGGTTGCGCGACCGCTCCGGCAACCCGTACGGGTACTCGAACCTCTTCATGACCCCGCCCCAGCTCGCCCGCCTCGGACTCCTGATGAGCAACGACGGCAACTGGAACGGGCAGCAGCTGATCCCGGCGTCCTACGTCCACCAGGTGAGCGAGCCGACCCCGACGAACGGGTGCTACGGCTTCCTGTTCTGGACCAACGCGGGCACGACGTGCACGGGCGCCGACATCCCGGACGCGCAGACCCTCGACCGTCGGGCGATCCCATCCGCACCGGCAGACGCGTACGAGATGAACGGCGCCGGTGGCCAGCTCGCGGTGCTGATCCCGAGCCTGCACATGACCGTGGTGACCACGGGCTATTTCGGGAGTCTCTCCCTCGATCCGCCGGTGCTGCTCGGCGCCGCCCCGGACGAGATGCAGTGGACGTTCTTCCGCGACCTGATGAAAGCGGTCGAGGACACCTCCGTCCCGGATCCGGGCCCTTACCAGGAGGATCCGATCGACCTGCACTTCGACCCGTTCAACTATGCCGATTACGGCGTGCTCGCCAGGGACATGGTCACCACCCCGAGCTGCAACGTCGTGTATTGCAACGGCTCGATCCCCACCAAGGGTCTCCTCGAGAACGTGCAGAACCTGCCCGGCATGCTCTGACGCACGCTCGCCGGGAGCTCAGCGGCTCGGAACGATGTCCTTGCCGAGCGGGAACAACGAGATCGGGATGAGCTTGAAGCTGGCCAGTCCGAGTGGGATCCCGATGATCGTGATGCACATGAGGATGCCGGTGAACAGGTGCCCGAGCGCCAGCCACCACCCGGCCAGGACCAGCCAGATGAGGTTGCCGATCAGGGACCCCGCACCCGCGCTCGGTTTGTCGACGACCGTGCGTCCGAAGGGCCACAGCGCATAGAGCCCGATCCGGAAGGCCGCGATCCCGAACGGGATGCCGACGATGGTGATGCAGAAGATCACTCCGGCCAGGGCGTACCCGAGGGCCATCCAAAGCCCCGAGAGCACCAGCCAGATCAGGTTCAGCAGCGTGTTCACGATGGCGTCCTTCGTCCGCGCTCCGGGGCCGGTCACTCCCAGTGGGGGTGTGAGTGGCTCCCTGAGCAGACCAGCTTGTCGCCGCTGGCGTCGTAGCCGACGTCGCCGTAGGAGGCCTGGGGGCAGAACTCACCGGCCCTGATGCAGGAGCCGCTCGAGGTCTTGGTGCAGGCGTGGCTCCCCCCGCCGCCGCCCGAGCTTCCGCCGCCACCGGTGTGCTTGGGCTTGACGACCTTGGCCTTGTGCACGGTGATCATCGGGTTCCCGCACCGGGTCGCGTAGCTCCTCAGTGAGTCCTTCTCGAGCTGGTCCGCTGCCAGACCCCAGCGCAGTTTCACGGCGACCCATGACTTCACGTACTTGCAGTGCCCGTACTCGGGCATCCACTCCGAGGGGTCGCGATCACCCTTCGAGCGGTTGGAGTGCGCCGAGACCGCGACCAGGGTCCGCTTCTCGGTCAGATCGTTGGCATAGGCCTCACGCTTGGCCTTCGACCAGGATCGGCCACCGGAGCGCCACACCTCGTCGAGCGGTACGAGGTGGTCGATGTCGAAGTTGTGCGCCTCGGTGGTGCGGACGTGGTCGTAGTAGGAGACCCACAGCCCGGTCTTGACGGTGCACTTGCCGGTCACGTGTCGCTCGGACTCCTGGCGCAGCACTTCGGAGCGGGTGTCCTGGCAGTCGTGGTCGGCGTCGTCCCAGGTCTTGAACTTGGAGCGCGCGTAGCCGGCTGGGCGTTCGGCGCGGGTGGGCAACTTGGCGATGCCGGCCTTGAGGCGGATCTTGTACGTGTGCCCGTTGACGGCCCGTGGGGTGCCCGACGACGCGGCCGCCGCGGTGTGTGGTGCGGCGGTGGCGGCGGGGGCCGCGATCAGGGTCAGGGCGGCACCGGTGGCGATGCTGGCGAGGATGACGGTGGGGTTCTTCACCCC
>DASVMH010000170.1:0-2883 GCA_036384455.1 Marmoricola sp.
ACATGGAGGCGCCGGCCGTTGTCAACGAGATCCTGCGTGAGGTCATCTCCTCGTCATGACCGTAGATCTCGACGTCGTCGGTGGATGGCTGCGAGCCGCCGAACGCGTGACGGTGCTGACTGGCGCCGGCATCAGCACCGACTCCGGCATTCCGGACTTTCGGGGGCCCAACGGTGTCTGGACGCGAGACCCGAAGGCTGAGCGGCTCGCCACCTTGGACGTGTACGTCAACGATCCCGACGTACGACGGGAGGCGTGGGCGAAGCGGGCCACTCACGAGGCATGGACGGCCTCGCCCAACAGCGGCCACGAGGCGCTCGTGGATCTCGAGCGGTCCGGCCGGCTGCGTGCCCTGATCACGCAGAATGTCGACGGTCTGCACCAGCGGGCCGGGTCCAGCGACGACGTCGTCATCGAGATCCACGGCACGATCTGGTTCGCCGAGTGCCTGACCTGCTGGGACCGCCATCCCATGGCGGAGGTCCTCGACCGGGTTCGGGCCGGCGACCCGGACCCGGCCTGCGAGCTGTGCGGCGGGATCATCAAGTCGGCGACGATCTCCTTCGGGCAGGCGCTCAAGGAGGACGTCGTACGCGCGTGTGTCGATGCGGCGGCGGACTGCGACCTGTTCCTTGCGGTCGGCACGTCGCTGACAGTCCACCCGGCAGCGGGCCTGTGCGACGTCGCGGTGCGAGCCGGTGCTCGCTTGGTCATCGTCAACGCACAGCCCACGCCGTACGACGACCTCGCCGACGCCGTCATCGACGATCCGATCAGCGAGGTTCTGCCGAGGCTTTTCGCAATCGATTTGTAGCCGGTTGCCGATACCTTGATCGAGTGGGGGCCCACAGTGTTGACGCCGAAGGCTCGCACCGGGGCGGGACTACGACCGTCACAGTGCTCTTCACCGATCTCGCCGGATCAACTGCCCTCTTCTCTCGGCTAGGGCCAGAGGCCGCGGAGAGCCTGCGTCGCCAGCACATTCAAGACCTCCGCAAAGCCGTGACCGACCACGGCGGCGACACCGGCAAGGATCTCGGGGACGGCATCATGGCCGTCTTCAGCGGGGTAAAGGCCGGGCTCGACGCGGCGGTCGCCATTCAGCAGGCCGTCGACCGTCACAACCGCACCGGCGGTGAGGCGCTAGGCGTTCGCGTGGGCTTGTCGACCGGCGAGGCATTCTTCGAGGCTGGGGACTACCACGGCGACGTCGTCGTCGAAGCCGCGCGGATCTGCGCGTTGGCCGACGGGGGGCAGATCCTCGCGACCGATGCGGTGCGCTTTATCGCCCGTCGAACCGACCATCGCTTCACCGTGCTGGGGGAGCGAGACCTCAAAGGCCTCCCCGAGCCCGTGCTGGTGGTCGAGGTGGGATGGGATTCATCCCGCGAGTCCGCGCCGGTCCCCGTCCCCCCTCGATTGGCGGACATCCACCGCGCGGCCTTCGTCGGTCGGCGTGAGGAATGGGCGATCCTGAACGACCGCCTGTCGGACACCTGGGCGGGCAATCGCCACGTCGTGATGGTCGGCGGCGAGCCCGGTGTCGGGAAGACGCGACTGTGTTCGGCGCTGGCGGCGAGCGCAAGCGATCTCGGCGCCGTTGTCCTCTACGGGCGGTGCGACGAGGAGCTCGGCCGCCCCTACCAGCCATGGGTGGAGGCGCTGCAGTATCTGTTCGCCAACTGCCCGGCGGACCTGCTCGAGGACTTCTTGGACGAGCATCACGCCGACCTCCATCGGCTCCTCCCGGATGTCGCGCCCGAGAACCCGTCGCCGCCCCTCGTTTCGGCAGATCCGGAAGCCGATCGCTACCGGCTCTGGGCGGCGGTGGCCCGCCTGCTCGCCCACGTCAGCACCCAGACGGTCGTGGTTCTCGTGCTCGACGACCTTCACTGGGCCGATCGCGAGACGCTGCAGCTGATGCGACATCTGTTCAGCCTCGATGCGCAGATGCGGGTGCTTGTTCTCGCGACGTACCGGGACACCGAGGTCGGCTCGGACCATCCCCTTGCCGATCTGCTGGCGTGGCTGCGTCCTGAGCCCCGCGCCCAGATCCTTTCGCTCAAGGGACTCCTCAGAGACGACATCGTCGACCTGATGGAGCACCGTACGAAGCAACCGCTGGAAGCCGACGGTCGAGCGCTCGCCACCGCGTTGTGGGAGGAGACCGATGGGAATCCATTCTTCGCCGGCGAGATCCTCCGGCATCTGTCCGAGACCGACGCGATCGCGCAGCGACCCGATGGACACTGGGTCACCCAGCGATCGCTCGATCTCGAGCTGCTTCCGGCCAGCGTTCGTGAGGTGATCGGACACCGGGTACGCCGCCTCGGTGAGGAGGCCGAGCAGATCCTCGGCGTCGCCTCTGTGGTCGGTCAATACTTCGATCTCGATGTCGTCGCGGCGACAGCGGGCGTTGAGGAGGATCGTGCGCTCGAGGTCCTGGAACGCGCGAGTGCGGCGACGCTGGTCGTCGAGGTCGCGGACGCCCCCGGCCGCTTTGCGTTCCACCATGCGCTGATTCAGCACACCGTTTACGGCGGACTGTCGGTGACGCGCCGTGAACGCCTCCATCGCCGGGTGGCCGAGGCTCTCGAAAGTCTTTGCGGTGATGATCCGGGAGAGCGCGTCGTCGAGCTGGCCCGGCACTGGGGAGCGACCGCCGGTCCGACCGATGCGAGGAAGGCGATCCACTACGCCTCGCTCGCCGGGGACAACGCGCTGTCGTCGTTGGGTCCCGACGAGGCGGTGCGCCACTACAGCCAGGCGCTCGACGCACTTGATGACGTCGACGACGTCGACGAACGCGTGCGCTGCCAGCTGATGGTCAATCTCGGCCTCGCGCAAAGCCAAGCCGGTGATGCGGCCTTTCGGGAGACCCTG
>DASVMH010000171.1:0-2133 GCA_036384455.1 Marmoricola sp.
CAGGTATTTCGCCGGGCCCAGTCGGTAGAGCCATATGAGCACGCCGGCCGTGACGATGTAGTGGGTGGTGGCGTACCAGTAGGAGCCGAAGACGGCGAGCGCGTGGTCGAGGGCGAACCACTGGTTGACCGTGGTCTCCCAGGCGATGCCGAGGACCTTCTCGACGTCGAGCAGCTTTGCTGCGCGGTGATGTGCGGGCGCGAAAGCGTTGCTCGCAATGGTTCGCGATGCGCTGTAGAGCACGTACAGCGTGGTGAGCAGGATCAGCTCGCTGAGGCCCCGGCTGAACCGGAAACGCGGTTTGTGCACGGTCTCACCGACCGTAAGAACGCGCACGTCTTCCGAGGCCACAGGTAAACCATAGACAATCGCGCCGACAAAACGCACTGACAAATGTCACGTCGAGACGCTCATCGGGGCTCCGGTGCGACCGCTCATCGAGCCGCAGTGCCCCTGTCATCGAGCCGCAGTGCCCGGTCATCGAGCCGCAGTGCCCGGTCATCGAGCCTGTCGAGATGCGTACGCGACCGCGATCGCCGCCCCGAGACGGGCGTTGTTGCGTACGAGTGCGATGTTCGCCCGCAGCGATTCGCCGTCGGTGAGTTCGACGATCCGGCCGAGGAGATACGGCGTCACGTCCTTGCCGTGGATTCCCGCCGCGTCGGCCTCCGCGAGCGCCTGGGAGATGGTGGCGTCGATCCGTTCCGCGGGGACCTCCTCGTCGACCGGCACCGGGTTGGCGACGCTGAGGGCGGCCGTAAGGCCGAGGTCGGCTCCGGCGTGCATCATCGCCGCGATCTCGTCGGCGGAGTCCGACCGCAGGGGCACCGGGAAGCCACTCGATCGGGTGAAGAAGGCGGGGAAGTCGTCGGTCCGGTACCCGACGACCGGCACGCCGAGTGTCTCCAGGCGCTCGAGGGTGGCGCCGATGTCGAGGATGCTCTTGACCCCCGCGCTCACGACAGCGACGGGCGTACGCGCGAGTTCGATCAGGTCGGCGCTCTCGTCGAAACTTGTCGCCGCACCTCGATGCACGCCGCCGAGCCCGCCGGTGACGAAGACGCGGATCCCGGCGAGATGGGCCAGCCGCATTGTGGTGGCGACGGTGGTCGCGCCGTGCGCTCGTTGGGCGATCACGTGTGCCAGGTCGCGGATGCTGACCTTGCGGATGCCGGGATCGGAGCCGAGCAGCTCGAGCTGGTCATCGTCCAGCCCGATGCGGGGCACTCCGTCGAGGATCGCGATGGTGGCGGGTGTCGCGCCCTCGTCGCGGACGAGTTGCTCGACCTCGCGCGCAGTGGCGACGTTGTCGGGGTAGGGCATCCCGTGGCTGATGATCGTGCTCTCCAAGGCGACCACCGGGCGGTGGTCGGCAAGAGCCTGTGCCACCTCGTCGGCGACGGAGAACGGGGGTGTGGTCCTGATGGTGCTCATGAGTGTCCTCTTTCCCGGGCGGGCGTGACGGTGCGTGTGAGCAGGGCCGCGTCGAGGTCGGGCCGTACGGGTTGCGGCGAGGCGATCGTCAACGCGGCTGCCGCGGCGCCGTACTCCGCAGCAGCCGCGGGGTCGGCGCCCTGCCCGAGTGCGTGCAGATAACCCGCGAGCATCGCGTCACCCGCTCCGGTGACGTCGACGACCTCGCCGCGGTAGGCAGGGATGTGGCGCACCTTGCCGTCGGGCCCGTAGAGCCGCGAACCCGACGGACCTTCACGCAACCACAGCCACTCGACGCCGCGGTCGTGTGCACGCCCGACCGCGGTGAGCAGCCCGTCGGTGCCGGCGAACGCGGCCAACTCGTCACGGTTCGGCGTGAACGTGTGGACGGGCAGGGTTTCGAGGGTTCCCAGACGCCGTGCCTTCGCGACGCCGACGGGGTCGAGCACGGCCGGCACGTCGGCGTCCCGAGCGGCGTCGACGACCGCGGCCAATGTGTCGGGGAGCAGATTGCCGTCGGCACAGACCCAGTCGAAGCCGGCAGCAGAACCGATGTCGCCAGGGGTCAGCGCCTCGGTGGCGCTCATGTCCGCGACGCCGATGACCAACTCGCCGGACGTGTCGATGACCGCAAGGTAGCTGCCGGTGCGGTCGATGCGCCGCACCCGGCTGGTGTCCACGTCTGCGATCGAGTCGAGG
>DASVMH010000172.1:0-4337 GCA_036384455.1 Marmoricola sp.
CCCAACTTCGCGACCTTCGTCTGCCCGGCGCTGATCGCCGGCGGCACCACCGGCTACTTCAGTGCATCGACGGTCGCATCGCTGCGGCACGCGTCGGTGGCCAGCTACATGAAGAAGATCACGATCCCGACCCTGCTGCTCCAGGGCCAGGGCGACACCCTGTTCAACCTCAACGAGGCCGCCGCCACCTATGAGGCGCTGCAGAAGCAGGGCACCGAGGTCAAGATGGTCTGGCACAGCTGGGGTCACTCCGTGAGCTCGCCCCAGCCCGGCGAATTCGACTCCGGCAACCCCGACCCCGCCCACCAGTGGGAGACCCGCCGGGTGGTCAACTGGTTCTACCACTACCTCAAGGGGCACACCTCCACGAGCACGGGCGCCCCGTTCTCCTGGTTCCGCGACTGGGTGACCTACTCCGGCGACGCCGCCCCGGCGTTCGGCCACTCGAACCACTTCCCCGTGGGCAAGGAGCGTTCGCTCTACCTCTCCGGCTCGGCGCTGACGACCGACGCCGACGCGATCCAGAGCGGCAGCCAGCAGTACGTCACGCCGCCCGCGGGCGCACCGACGCGCATCGACAAGCTCGACGCCCTCGGCGGATACCTCAACCTCCCGCTCCCGGAGCAGGACGCGCCCGGCACCTCGGTGTCATGGACCTCGCCGGCGCTCACCGACGCATGGGACGTCGTCGGATCTCCGAAGCTGACCCTCAAGGTGACCGCGCCGTTGGCCGTGGGCGGTACGCCGGCCACAGACCTGGTCACGTTCGCCCGGATCGAGGACGTGGCCCCCGACGGCACCGCCACCCAGATCCACGACCTCACCGCCCCGATCCGGGTCCCGCACGCCAAGCAGGCGTTCACCGTGACGATGCCGGCCTTCGTGCACCAGTTCGCAGCCGGTCACAAGATCCGTCTCGTGCTCAGCGGCAGTTCGCTGAACTACCGCGGCGGCCTGGTCCCCTCCCCCGTCACCGTCACCACCGGCTCGAACACCCAGGTCCTCCAACTCCCGGTCACCAACTGACGAGGTGGCACTTGGCTGGTCGCCCTAGAGCCGACCGCGCCCCTTGAGCGCCTCGTACGCCAACACGCTGGCGGCCAGCGGCCCTTGCTGGACGTGGCCGTCCAGGACGGCGTCGAGCAGGTCCGACATCGGGGTCCAGAAGACCTCGAGCTCGGCCTCCTCGTGCTCCATCGCGAACTCACCCCGGTCCGCCGGGGACAGGTCGCGGGCGAGGAAGAGGTGGTGCACCTCGTTGGTCAGGCCGACGGTGGGCCACAGGGTGAGCAGCTGGCGCCAGTCCGTGGCCTGGAGCTGCGCCTCCTCGCGCAGCTCGCGTTTGGCGGCCTCGACGGGATCCTCGCCGGGCACGTCGCAGATGCCGGCCGGCAACTCGACGAAGTTGCGGCGCCCGTTGTGGCGATACTGCCGCAGGCAGCACACCCGCTCGTCCTCGTCGACGGCCAGCGCCATCACGGCACCCGGATGGTCGATCACCAGCCGGGTGAACTCCTCGTCGGGGTGACCGGGACGCGACAGGGTGTCCTCGTGGATCCGGACGACCCACGACGCGTGGATGTCGGTCGTGTGGGTGACCGGCCAGGACTCGTCGCGATCGGCGAGATCGCTCACGCCTCGTCGTCCTCGTCCTCGGGGACCCGGCGCAGCCCCGACTCGTCGATCGGGAAGCGCAGCTCCCGCTGCCGCTCGAGCGCGGCGCCGACAAGGCCGGCGAAGAGCGGGTGCGGACGCGTGGGCCGCGACCGCAGCTCGGGGTGGGCCTGGGTGGCGACGTAGTAGGGGTGGACGTCGCGGGGCAGTTCGACGAACTCGACGAGGTCGAGGTCGGGGTTGAGGCCGCTGAAGACGATGCCGGCCTCCGAGAGCTGGTCGCGGTAGGCGTTGTTGACCTCGTAGCGGTGTCGGTGCCGCTCCTCGACCCTGGTCGAGCCGTACGCCTCCGCGACGACCGACCCCTTGGCCAACTCGGCCGGATAGAGGCCCAGCCGCATGGTGCCGCCGAGATCCCCGGCGCCCTCCACGAAGCTCTTCTGCTCCTCCATGGTGGCGATGACCGGCTCGGGCACGTCCGGGTCGAATTCGGTCGAGGCGGCCTTCTCGAGACCGGCGACGTTGCGGGCGTACTCGATGACCATGCACTGCAGACCCAGGCACAGGCCCAGCGTGGGGATGCCGTGGGTGCGGGCGTAGGTCAGCGCGCCGAGCTTGCCGTCGATGCCGCGGATGCCGAAGCCGCCGGGCACGCAGATCGCGTCGACCTCGGACAACCTGTGCGCGGCACCCTCGGCGGTCGCGCACTCGTCGGAGGGCACCCACTCGACGTTGACCTTGGCGGAGTGGGCGAAGCCACCGGCACGCAGCGCCTCGACGACCGACAGGTACGCGTCCGGGAGGTCGATGTACTTGCCGACCAGCGCGATGGTGACCTCCTCGTCGGGGTGGTGCACCTTGCGCAGCAGGTCGTCCCACAGCTCCCACTCGACGTCGTGGAAGGGCAGGTTGAGCCGGCGGACGACGTAGGCGTCGAGGCCCTCCTTGTGGAGCACCTTCGGGATGTCGTAGATCGAGGGCGCGTCCGCCGCGGTGACGACCGCGTCCTGGTCGACGTCGCACATCAGCGAGATCTTGCGCTTGACCGAGTCGGGGATCGCTCGGTCGGCACGGCAGACGATCGCGTCGGGCTGGATGCCGATCGAGCGCAGCGCGGCGACGGAGTGCTGGGTCGGCTTGGTCTTCAGCTCACCGGACGGACCGATCCACGGCACCAGCGAGACGTGGAGGTAGAACGCGTTGTCGCGGCCGATCTCGTGGCGCACCTGCCGGGCCGCCTCGAGGAACGGCAGCGACTCGATGTCGCCGACGGTGCCGCCGATCTCGGTGATCACGACGTCGATCGGCGGGCCGTCGGTGCCGCGCCCCATGGCGAGGATGCGGTCCTTGATCTCGTTGGTGATGTGCGGGATCACCTGCACCGTGTCGCCGAGGTAGTCGCCGCGGCGCTCCTTCGCGATCACCGTCGAATACACCTGACCGGTGGTGACGTTCGCGATCTGGTTGAGGTCGGTGTCGAGGAAACGTTCGTAGTGGCCGATGTCGAGGTCGGTCTCCGCGCCGTCGTTGGTGACGAAGACCTCGCCGTGCTGGAAGGGGTTCATCGTCCCGGGGTCGACGTTGAGGTACGGGTCGAGCTTCTGCATCGTGACCCGAAGACCGCGTGACTTCAGCAGTCGGCCCAGGCTGGACGCGGTGAGCCCCTTGCCGAGAGAGGAGGCGACGCCGCCGGTGACGAATATGTGCTTGGCCTGATGGTCCCTACGCGGCATCTCCACGGGATTCGATCCTAGCAAGACGTCAGGGCGTCGGTCAGCCGGACGCGCGTGCCATCTGCAACAACTCCTCGGCGTGGGCCATCGCGGTCTCGGACTCCTCCTGGCCGGCGAGCATCCGCGAGAGCTCCTGCACCCGCCCGGCATCATCGAGCACCTCGAGGTCGGAGGTGGTCACGGCACCGTCGCCGGACTTGCGCACGACGACGTGCTGGTCGGCGAAGGCCGCCACCTGCGGGAGGTGGGTGACGACGAGGACCTGACTGTCCTTGGCCAACCGGGCCAGGCGACGACCGACCTCGACCGCGGCCTTGCCGCCGACCCCCGCGTCGACCTCGTCGAAGACGAAGGTCGGCACCGGGGCGGTGCCGGCGAGGACGACCTCGAGGGCGAGCATGACGCGCGAGAGCTCACCGCCGGAGGCACCCTTGTTGAGCGGGCGCGGGTCGAGACCGGCGTTGGCCGCGAGCAGGAACTCGACCTCGTCGAGCCCGGTCGGGAGGAATCGATCGGCGCGCACGAGGTCGACGGTCAGGGTCGCCCCGGGCATCGACAGCGCGGCGAGTTCCTGGGTGACGGCCTTCTCCAGGGAGCGTGCGGCCTCCGCCCGACGCGCCGACAGTTGTTCACCGAGCTCGGTGAGGCTGGCGCGGAGGGCGTCCTGGCGCGTGGTGAGCTCGGTGATCGCCTCGTCGGAGGTGTCCAACTCGAGCAACCGGGCCGACGACGTCTGCGCCCAGGTGAGCACCTCGGCGACGGTGTCGCCGTATTTGCGGGTCAACGAGGCCAGCGCCGCCCGGCGTTCGGAGACCGCCGCGAGGCGCGCGGGGTCTGCCTCGACCGAGTCTGCATAGGAGGCGACGTCGGCGGCGACGTCGGCGAGCAGGTAGCTGAGCTCGGCGACCCGCTGCGCGAGCGCCTCGGCCGCGGGGTCGTGCTCGCGCACGCTGTCCAGCGCACGGCGGGCCCCGGCGATCGCGCCGGTCG
>DASVMH010000173.1:0-13423 GCA_036384455.1 Marmoricola sp.
GGGTGTCGATCACGGTCACCGGCACCGGCGCCTTTGCCGCGGCGAGTTGTGCGGACTCGAACGTTCCGCTCAGCTCCCCGGAGATGTGGATCGACACGATCGCCTCGGCGCCCTCGCCGGCGAGCCGCCGGTAGACCTCGCCGAACTCCTCGGGGTTGGGCCGCGACGTGCTCACCGGCGTCCATTCGCGCAACGCCTCGGAGAGCAGCTCCGTGGTGACGCCTCCCTCGACGCCCTCGTCGTACGCCCGGGAACCGATGATCACCTGCAGCGGCACGACCGTGATGTCGTGCTCGGCGACCAGCTCCGCGGGAAGCGAAGCGGTCGAGTCGGTGACCAGCGCGATGCTCGGCATGGCCCGAACCTACCGGGACACTCAGCCCAGGACGAGATTGACCAGTTTCGGCGCGCGCACGATCACCTTGCGCACCTCCCGGCCGTCGATCGCCTTCTGCACGGTGGCGTCGGCCAGCGCCGCGGCCTCCAGGTCGGCCTCGCTGATGTCGGGCGAGACCTCCAGCCGTGCCCGCACCTTCCCCTGGATCTGCACGACGGCGGTCACGGACTCCTCGACCAGCAACGCCTCGTCGACCTGCGGCCACGGCACCAGCGCCACCGTCGGCTCGTGGCCCAACCGCTCCCACATCTCCTCGGCGGTGTAGGGCGCGACCAGCGACAGCAGGATCGCGACCACCTCGGTCGCCTCGCGTACGGCCGGGTCGGCCGGGCCGCAGCCGGAGTCGATCGCCTTGCGGGTGGCGTTCACCAACTCCATGACCCGCGCCACCATGACGTTGAAGCGATAGGACTCGACCAGCGTCGCCGAGTCGGCGACCGTGCGGTGGGTGATCTGCCGCAGCGCGACGTCGCCGCTCGCCGGGTCGGCGCCGGCAACCGAGGTGACGTCGCCCGACAACCGCCAGGCACGCTGCAGGAAGCGCATCGAGCCGGCCGGCGACATGTCCGCCCAGTCGATGTTGTCCTCCGGCGGGCTCGCGAAGACCAGCGTCAGCCGGACCGCGTCCACTCCGAACTCCGCAAGTTGCTCCCCCAAACTGACGCCGTTGCCCAGCGACTTGCTCATCTTGCGACCGTTGTTGATGACCTTGCCCTGCGACAGGTACGCCGAGAACGGCTCGTCCCAGTCGATCAGGCCCATGTCGCGCAGCACCTTGGTGAAGAAGCGCGCGTAGAGCAGGTGCAGCACGGCGTGTTCGTCGCCGCCGATGTAGAGGTCGATCGGCCCCCACGCCTTGGCCAGTGCGGGGTCGAAGGCCTGCGTGTTGTCGTGCGGCGACAGGTAGCGGAAGAAGTACCACGACGAGTCGACGAAGGTGTCCATCGTGTCGGTGTCCCGCTTGGCCGGGCCGCCGCACGTCGGACACGCGACCTCGACCCACTCGGTCGCCGCGCCCAACGGCGAGGTGCCCTTGGGCTTCAGGTCGGCGCCGCGCAACTCGGGCAGCTCGACCGGCAGCTGGTCGTCCGGGACTGCGACCTCGCCGTCGACCGGGCAGTGGATGATCGGGATCGGCGCGCCCCAGTAGCGCTGCCGTGACAGCAGCCAGTCGCGCAGCCGGAAGTTGACGGTGCCCTCGCCGGCGCCGATCTGCTCCAGATGCGCGATGGTCGCGGATTTCGCCTCCGCCACGGACAGGCCGTTGATGTCCAGAGCCGTCTGGGCACCGGGCGCCGGCGAGTTGATCGCCGGGCCCTCTCCGGAGTACGCCTCGCCGTCCCAGTCGGCCGGCGGCTGCGTCGTCCGGATGATCGGCAGCTCGAACTTCGTCGCGAACTCCCAGTCGCGCTGGTCACCGCCGGGCACGCCCATCACTGCGCCGGTGCCGTAGTCGGCCAGCACGTAGTCGGTGGCCCACACCGGGATCTGCGCCCCGGTCAGCGGGTTGGTGGCGTACACCCCCAGGAAGACGCCGCTCTTGGGGCGATCGGTGGCCAGCCGGTCGATGTCGCTGGCCTTGCGGATCTCGTCGCGATAGGCCTCGAAGTCGGCGCGGTGCTCGTCGGTGACCAACTCCTCGGCCAGCTTCGCGTCCACGGCCACCACCATGAAGGTGGTCCCGAACAGGGTGTCCGGGCGGGTGGTGAAGACGGTCACGGGCTCGTGCCCGTCACTGTTCCCTCCGGAGATGGCGAAGGTCACGTGCGCGCCCTCGGACCGGCCGATCCAGTTGCGCTGGGCGTTGACGACCTTGCCGATCCACGTCTCCTGCAGATCGTCCAGGCGGTCGTACAGCTCCTGCGCGTACGCCGTGGTGCGGAAGTACCACTGGGTCAGTTCACGCTTGGTGACCACGGCGCCGCAGCGCTCGCAGGTGCCGTCGGCGAGCACCTGCTCGTTGGCCAGCACCGTCTGGTCCTGCGGGCACCAGTTGACCGGCGAGTTCTTCCGGTACGCCAGCCCGCGCTCACGGAACTTCAGGAACAGCCACTGGGTCCAGCGGTAGTACTCCGGGTCGGAGGTGTGCAGCCGCCGGCTCCAGTCGAAGCTGACGCCGTACTTCTTGAACGATTCGTACTGCGTCTCGATGTTCGCGTACGTGTACTCGGCGGGGTGGCTGTCGTTGCGGATCGCGGCGTTCTCCGCCGGCAGGCCGAAGGAGTCCCAGCCCATCGGGTTGAGCACCTCGAAGCCACGCATCCGCCAGTAGCGCGCGATCACGTCGTGCAGCGCGGTCACCTCGGCGTGACCCATGTGCAGATCGCCGCTCGGGTAGGGGAACATCGTCAGCGCGTACTTCTTCGGCTTCTCCCCCGACAGCACCGGCGCATCGTCGGCGCGGAAGGGCTGCAGCTCCTCCCACACCGGTAGCCACTTGGCCTCGACGGCGTGGACGTCGTAGTGCGCCGGCTCGGGTGCTTGCTCGCTCATCAGCTCATTCCTCGAAAGTCGTCGGGGCGGTCTGGTCCGGACACAACAAAGCCCCTCGCGCAGGAGGGGCCGCCGCATCGCGCTGCCTGGATCGGCGATGCGGCTAGGTAAGAAGGAGCAGACGCGTCCTCATGGACGTGATTGTACGCCGAGCGTCACCCCGTAGGGTCGGGGCATGACGTGGATGGTGACCGGCGGTGCGGGATACATCGGGGCGCACGTGGTGCGCGCGTTCGAGAAGGCAGGGATCGCTGCGGTCGTGATCGACGACCTGTCGAGCGGCCACCGCGAGTTCGTCGGCGACCAGACCCCGTTCGTCGAGGGCAGCATCCTCGACACGGACCTGGTCGCCTCGGCGATCGCGGAGCACGACGTCACGGGCGTCGTCCATGTCGCCGGGTTCAAATACGCCGGCGTCTCCGTCGAGCGCCCGCTGCACACCTACAGCCAGAACGTCACCGGCACGGTGTCGCTGCTCGAGGCGATGGGCCGCCACGGGGTCGAGAACATCGTGTTCTCCTCCAGCGCCGCGACCTTCGGCACCCCCGACGTCGACCTGGTCACCGAGGAGACGCCGACGGCCCCGGAGTCGCCCTACGGCGAGACGAAGCTCATCGGCGAGTGGCTGCTCGCCGATGCCGCGAAGGCGACCGGCCTGCGGCACACCTCGCTGCGCTACTTCAACGTCGTCGGCTCCGGCTATCCCGACGTCTTCGACACCAGCCCGCACAACCTTTTCCCGATCGTCTTCGAGATGCTGCTGGCGCAGCGCACCCCTCGGATCAACGGCGACGACTACCCGACCCCCGACGGCACCTGCGTGCGCGACTACATCCATGTCGCCGACCTGGCGCACTCCCACGTCGTGGCCGCGCAGCGGTTGACCGCCGGCGACGACGTTCGCGCCGTCTACAACCTCGGCAGCGGCGCCGGTTCGTCCGTACGCCAGATCATGGATGCGATCCGCGAGGTCACCGGGATCGCGTTCGAGCCCGAGATCGCACCGCGCCGTCCCGGCGACCCGGCCCGCATCGTCGCGACCGGCGAGGCGGCGGCCGCCGATCTCGACTGGCAGATGCGGCACACGCTCGCCGAGATGGTCGAGTCGGCCTGGAACGCACGCAAGGCGGCCTCCTGACCGTTCTGGATGCAGGTTGGGCATGATCCTCCTATGAGCATCCAGGATCTGTACTCTCTCGACGGCAGGGTCGCGATCGTCACCGGCGCGTCCTCCGGGCTCGGGGTCGCCTTCGCCCAGGCGCTCGCCGAGGCGGGCGCCGACGTCGCACTGGGGGCCCGTCGCGTCGATCGGCTGGCCGACACCGCGGCGCTCGTCGAGGCCGCCGGACGCCGTTCGCTGTCCGTGGCGACCGACGTCGCCTCCCCCGAGGACTGCCAAGCCCTCGTGGACAAGGCGATGGAGACCTTCGGCCGGGTCGACATCCTGGTCAACAACGCCGGCGTCGGCACCGCCGTGCCCTCGACCCGGGAGACGCCCGAGCAGTTCAGCAGCGTGATCGACGTCAACCTCAACGGCGCGTACTGGATGGCGCAGGCGTGCGGCCGGGTCATGCAACCCGGCAGCTCGATCATCAACATCTCCTCGGTCCTCGGCATCACCACCGGCGGGTTGCCGCAGGCTGCCTACTCGGCCAGCAAGGCCGGCCTCAACGGCCTCACCCGCGACCTGGCCCAGCAGTGGATGGCACGCAAGGGCATCCGGGTGAACTCGATCGCCCCGGGCTTCTTCACCTCGGAGATGACCGAGCAGTATCCCCCGGGCTATCTCGACCTCGTGATGGCGCGGGTGCCCGCGGGCCGCAAGGGCGACCCACGCGAGCTCGCCGCCACCGTGGTGTTCCTCGCCTCCGACGCGGCCGGCTACATCACCGGACAGACCCTGCCGGTCGACGGCGGCATGACGATCGCCTGAGCCTCTGACTCGTACGGGCTAGCCCCATGGGGCTATTGCCGCCCGACACGGCCGGGTCGACTATCGCCATACGACACATTCGTCGCCCCGCCACACTCCTGCCCCAAGGGGGACACCGTCATGCTCGGAGCATCGTCTCGACATTCACGACTGCGGCGTACGGCCGCAGTGGTCACCGGCCTCGCCGCTACGGCCGCGTACACCTTCGCGGTCGCGCCCGGCGTCGCGCACGCGGACAGCACCGCTGCCGCCACACCGACGGTGACCGGCATCACCCTCAGCGCAACCCAACCCAAGGTGAAGACCTCGACCCATCACCACGTCAAGGTCGCGTTGACCGCCTATTCCTACGCCGGTGGTGGCGACCTCAACATCGAACTCTCCACGAAGGCCGAGAGCCACTCCTGGGACTTCCCCGTCCCGCAGTCCGCACTCTCGGTCAACTCGAGCGGCAAGGGCACCCTGAAGCCGAAGGCGTCGGCAACGCAACCGCTCGCGAAGGTCGCGCTGTCGTTCAAGCCCACGGGGAGCGCCACCGTGCAGAAGTGCAAGGGTGTCGTGGAGAGCAAGACCCGCAAGGTCTCGATCTCGGGGACGTTCTGGATGGACACTCAATCCGGGAAACACGGCTGGGGCACCGCCGGCAGCAAGAAGAAGACGTTCCATTTCACGTCCAGGCCGACGATCGTCTGGGAGTACGACACGGGCGGCGTCTACTGCGAGACGCCGCCACCCACGCCATGCCTCTCGGGAGGTTCTTGGAACATCAGCGGCGGGACTCAGGTGAACATCTACGGCAACCTGAACAGCAAGCGCGTCACCGCCACCCGTTACGTCACGTTGCACAAGCCCAAGGGCGTCGACCGGACCGACAACATTACGACCACGCTGAAGAAGGTGCACTTCACCCGGCACGGGAACACCACCGCGAAGTTGGTGTTGACCGGGAACAAGAAGAAGGGCACCACCGGGTCCGGAACGATCACCGGGAAGACCGCGGTCACGGGCACCGGTCTGTGCGGGAAGAACGACTCGGGCAAGGCTTCGTACACGTACTGGAAGACCACCAAGTACGCCCACGGCAAGCCGCCGCTGCGCGTTCACGACATCTACGGCGCCATGACCGGGAAGAACGGGTCCGCCGACCTGTCCGTCACCAAAGTCACGAAGAAGCCGAGCAAGGGCTAGGCACTCCCGTTCGCAGCACTGTGGCCCGATCGCATGCGATCGGGCCACAGTGCTGCGGGAGAGCCTCAGTGGTGCAGGTCGAAGCGGTCCAGCTCCATCACCTTGACCCACGCGGCCACGAAGTCCGCGACGAACTTCTCGGCGGCGTCGTCGGATCCGTAGACCTCCGCGAGCGCACGCAACTCCGAGTTGGACCCGAAGATCAGGTCGACGCGGGTGCCGGTGAGCGTGCGGCCGTCGGCGGTGCGGCCCTCGAAGAGCTCGGCACTCTCGTCGGTCGGCTTCCACGTCGTGGTCATGTCGAGCAGGCTGACGAAGAAATCGTTGGTCAGCGCACCCGCACGCTCGGTGAACACCCCGTGGTCGGAGTGGTCGTGGTTGGCGCCCAGGACGCTCAGGCCACCGACCAGGACGGTCATCTCCGGCGGGGTGAGGGTGAGCAGGCTGGCCTTGTCGACGAGGAGGTACTCGGCGGGAAGGTTGACGGCCTTGCCGACGTAGTTGCGGAAGCCGTCGTAGCGCGGCTCCATCACCGACCATGCCTCGACGTCGGTCTGCTCCTGGGTGGCGTCACCACGACCCGCCCGGAACGGAACGGTCACGTCGACACCGGCATCCTTGGCGGCCTTCTCGACCGCCGCGGAGCCGGCGAGCACGATCAGGTCGGCGAGCGAGATCTGCCGCCCGCCCTGGCCGTTGAACTCGGATCGGATCGTCTCGAGCTTCGTGAGTACGCCCGCGAGCTCGTCGGGGTTGTTGACCGACCAGCCCGCCTGCGGCTGCAGCCGGATCCGGGCACCGTTGGCGCCACCGCGCTTGTCGGTGCCGCGGAAGGTCGACGCCGAGGCCCACGCGGTCGAGACGAGCTCAGCCACCGAGAGGCCGGAGTCGAGCACCTTCGCCTTGAGGGCCGCCACGTCGTCGTCGGTGACCGTCTCGTAGTCGACGTCGGGGATCGGGTCCTGCCAGATGAGCTCCTCGGAGGGCACCTCGGGGCCGAGGTAGCGCTCGATCGGGCCCATGTCGCGGTGGGTCAGCTTGAACCACGCACGCCCGAACGCGTCGGCGAACTCATCGGGGTTGTCGAGGAACCGCTGCGAGATCGGCCCGTAGATCGGGTCGAAGCGCAACGCCAGGTCGGAGGTCAGCATCCGCGGCTCGCGACGGCCGTCGCTGTGCGCCAGCGGGACCATGTCGGAGCCGCCGCCGTCCTTGGGCCGCCACTGCTTGGCGCCGGCCGGGGACTCCATGAGCTCCCACTCGTACCCGAAGAGGATGTGGAAGAACTCGTTGTCCCAGCGGGTCGGGTGGTAGGTCCAGGTGACCTCGAGACCACTGCCGATGGCGTCGTCACCCTAGCCGGTGCCGAACGTGCTGCGTCAGTCCAGCCCCATCTCCTCGAGCGGAGCGGCCTCGGGCTCGGGGCCGACGTACGGCTCGGGGTCGGCGGCACCGTGGGTCTTGCCGAAGGTATGGCCGCCTGCGATCAGCGCGACGGTCTCCTCGTCGTTCATCGCCATCCGGCGGAACGTCTCGCGGATGTCGCGGGCCGACGCGAGCGGGTCGGGCTCGCCGTTGGGGCCCTCGGGGTTGACGTAGATCAGACCCATCTGGACCGCGGCGAACGGCTCGTCGAGCTGCCGGTCACCCTGGTAGCGCTCGTCGTCGAGCCACTCGGTCTCCGGACCCCAGTAGGTGTTGTCGGGCTCGTAGACGTCCTCACGACCACCGGCGTACCCGAAGGTCTTGAAGCCCATCGTCTCCATCGACACGTTGCCGGCGAGGATGAACAGGTCGGCCCACGAGATCGCGCGGCCGTACTTCTTCTTGATCGGCCACAACAGCCGGCGGGGACGGTCGAGCAAGACGTTGTCGGGCCAGCTGTTCAGCGGCGCGAAGCGCTGCTGCCCCGAGCCGCCACCGCCGCGACCGTCCTCGATGCGGTAGGTGCCGGCGCTGTGCCAGGCCATCCGGACCATCATCGGGCCGTAGTTGCCGAAGTCGGCCGGCCACCAGTCCTGGGAGTTGGTGATCAGCTCCGCGATGTCCTGCTTGACCGCGGCCAGGTCGAGGTTGTTGAACGCCTCGACGTAGTCGAAGTCGGCGTCGTACGGGTCGCGCTCGGCGGAGTTGACGGCCAGGATCTTGAGGTTGAGCCGGTTGGGCCACCACTCGTTGTTGGCGTCGCCGCCGGTCGGGTGGACGCGGCCACCGTGGACGACCGGGCAACCGCCGGCCTGATCCTCGTTGACCTCGCCGATGACGGCGTCGGGCTTGTCGGACATCGCTCTACCTTTCCGGAGATGTTGGTTGTCAGTGCGTTGGTTCGGGGACAGCTGCGGCGGCGCAGTCGGGGCACAGGCCCCAGTAGGTCACCTCGGCCTCGTCGATGACGAAACCGTGGTCGTCGGAGGCGTGCAGGCAGGGCCGCTCGCCCACGGCGCAGTCGACGTCGGCGATCTGGCCGCAGGAGCGGCACACCACGTGGTGGTGGTTGTCGCCGACGCGAGCCTCGTACCGCGCGACCGAGCCGGCCGGCTGGATCTTGCGGACGAGTCCGGCCGTGCTCAGGGCGCGCAGCGAGTCGTACACGGCCTGGTGGGACACGTCGGGGACGTTGCGCCGCACGGCCCCGATCACCGAGTCGGTGTCGCAGTGCGGCAGCGCGTACACGGCGGCGAGCACCTCCAGTCGCGGCCTGGTCACCCGCAGCCCGGCCCCGCGCAACAACTGCGGGAAGTCGGTCTCCGGGCTCACGCCTCCCACTCTGCCAGTTATCTTGAATTAGTCAAGAATGGGGGCTCACCATCTCATGTAACGCGGGGTTATTGCTTGTGTACAAGGGCGAGGACGCGGATACCGCGCAACAACACCCCTACTGCATGGAACATCAGCCGACGTACGACTCGGGCTTGCCCCAGCCCTTCGTCCGTGTGGTCGTCCGGTTGACCAGGACGCACCGGGTGCCGGTGTAGTTGGTCGGCATGCACTTGTTGCAGTGGATGCACAGGGACGGGGTGGAGGCGTCGGCGGCGATCCGGTTGATCAGGTCCGGCTCACGCAGCAGGGCGCGCGCCATGGCGACGTACTGGAAGCCCTCGCGCATCGCAAGGTCCATCGCGGCCCTGTCGGTGATGCCGCCGAGCAGGATCATCGGCAGGTCCACGGCGGCGCGGATCTGGCGGGCGTCCTCGAGCAGGAACGCGTCCTTGTAGGGGTATTCGCGGATGAACCGCTTGCCCACCATCTTCACGCCGAGCCTGATCGGCTGCGGCATCACTGCGGCGAACTCCTCGATCGGGGCGTCGCCCTTGAAGAGGTACATCGGGTTCAGCAGTGAGGATCCGGCGGTCATCTCGAGCGCGTCGCAGGTGCCGTCGGCCTCGAGCCACTGCGTCACCGGGATCGCCTCGTCGAGCCAGAAGCCGCCGGGGACGCCGTCGTCCATGTTCATCTTCACGATGATCGCGATCCGGTCCCCCACCGCGTCGCGTACCGCCCGCATCGTCTCGCGCGCGAGCCGCGCCCGATTCTCCAGCGAGCCGCCGTACGAGTCGGTGCGGTGGTTGATCCGAGGGCTCAGGAACGAGCTGATCAGGTAGTTGTGCCCCAGGTGCACCTCAATCGCGTCGAAGCCCGCCTCGATCGCGCGCACGGCCGCGTCGGCGTGCTGCTGCTTGACCCGCTCGATGCCGGCCAGGTCGATCTCCTGGGCGAGGCCCATGGCGGCCTTGTTGAAGAAGCGGCTCGGGGCCAGCGCCGGCGCGCCGTTGCCCTTCGGCTCCGCGACCGGACCCCCGTGCCCGATCTGCGCGGAGATCGCAGCGCCTTCTGCGTGTACGGCATCGGTGAGCACCCGCAGGCCGGGCATCGCCTCGTCTCGCCAATAGATCTGGTGCCGGTCCGTACGCCCCTCCTTCGCGACCGCGCAGTAGGCAACCGTCGTCATCCCGACCCCGCCCTTGGCGTACCCGACGTGGAAGTCGACCAGGTCACGGGTGACATGGCCACGGTGGCTGAGCCCCTCGTACGTCGCGGCCTTGATGGTCGCGTTGCGCAGGGTGATCGGGCCGAGTCGGGTGGGCGCCAACGGATCCGGCGCGGGCGTGGTTTCGGGGGTGCTCACGTCCGCACGCTAGGAACGGTGGTCCGCCCCGCGGGTGATCGATCTCGCTGAACGGGAGCCGTCCACCGGACGAGTTCCAGCACCTCCCGGTGAGTGGGATCGACCGCTCGTGCCGTGACCTTCGCGGCCCACTGTGACCGCTGACTCAGCTGTTTTCGGCGCCCGGGCTCGGCGGGCTCCGGGTGCCGTCCGGCCCCATCACACTCATAGGAGCAGCAGTGAAGTCATCCATCCCGCATCGCACACGGATCGCCGCGGTGCTCGCAGTGAGCGCGCTCGCCGTGACCGGGTGCGGTTCGTCCGGCAACAGCAGCGACAGCGACTCGTCGGCGGCCACCCTCTCGAAGACCAAGATCTTCACCACCGGCTTCGTCGGCAGCACCGATGCCGGCACGCCGAAGAAGGGCGGCCAGCTCACCATCGCCGACTACGGCGAGCCGCGCAGCCTCGACCCGACCGTCACCTACGCGAACGGCGCCACCGGCGGCAGCGCGATGGCGGCGATCTACGACGAACTGGTCCGCTACGACTACACGGACAACTCCTGGGCGCCCCAGCTCGCGGAGTCGCTGACCAGCTCGAAGGGCGACACCGTCTGGACGCTGAAGCTGCGCAAGGGCGTGAAGTTCACCAACGGCCAGCCGCTCAACGCGGCCGCAGTGCTCGGCAGCCTCAAGTACTACGAGGCCAAGTACGCCTACCAGTCGACCCTGATGCTGGCGAACGTCGCAAGCACCACGACCCCCGATGCACAGACGGTCGTGTTCACCCTGCGCACCCCCTGGAGCGACTTCCCCGACATGCTGGCCCAAGGGCCGGGCATGATCATGGCGCCCGCCGCATACGCGAACCCGAAGAAGTTCAAGCCGATCGGCGCGGGTCCGTTCACCTTCGGCAGCTACAAGCCCGGCGAGTCGCTGGTGCTCAACGCGAACAAGAACTACGTCGGTGGCGCGCCCTACCTCGACTCGCTGAAGTTCGTGTGGATCGGTGCCACGGACGACCAGGCCAAGGTCGACGCGCTCGACAGTGGCACCGCCGACACCGCGTACCTCCGCGACCCCGGCGTCGTCACGAAGGCCCGCAAGGCCGGCGTCGAGGGCTTCATGACCGGTGTCGGGCAGCAGGACCAGCTCAACATCAACGCCCGCAAGGGTCGTCCGGGTGCCGACCTCAACGTGCGCCAGGCGATCAACTACGCGATCGACGCGAACGCGTACGTCAAGCGCGTCACCGATGACGCCGCGATCGCCACGAAGGCCGCCTTCGGGCCCGGCTCGCCGTGGTACACCGCAGTGGGTGACCAGTACGACGTGACGAAGGCCAAGGCGCTGGTGACGAAGGCCAAGGCCAACGGCTTCGACGGCAAGATCGACTACGTCTACTCGGCCTCCCCGTCGGCACAGACCGGCGCGGTGCTGATCAAGGCGATGCTCGACGCCGTCGGCTTCAACGTGAAGCTCGACCCGCTGCGCAGCGTGGCCGACCAGGTGCAGAAGCTCTACATCGACCACGACTTCGACCTGGCGATCGGCTCCGGCTCGGTCTCCGACGTGGACCCGTACCAGGCACTGACCTCCCAGCTGGCCTCGACCTCGTCGTCGAACGTCACCGGGTGGGGCAGCCCGCAGATGGACAAGCTGCTCGCGCAGTTGCAGGCGAACGGCACCCCGGCGGCGGGCAAGGCCATCGTCGCGAAGATCCAGACGATGATCGCGAAGTACGCGCCGGAGATCTCCCTGGACGCGGCCGGTGTCTTCCAGGCGTGGAACAAGGACGTCCACGGCATCGAGCCCACCACGGCGACCCTGGAGCTGTTCAACAAGGCCTGGAAGGAATAGCAGGCCCCAGCTCCACCAGCACCGGTGCCGGGTCGCGATCTCGCGGCCCGGCACCGGTCTTTTTGGATCAGAGAGGACCGAACCCGCCGGTTGGGGTGCTGTCCGGGCACGGTCTTGCGCACGGCGTCGCGCGACCTGGCCTGCTCTCGCGGCTGACGGGTCGTGGGTGGTGGCGGTATTCGGCGCCGACGACAGCGGTGGACGGGTGGCTGCGCTCGATGGTCGGCTGTCTGGCTTGTGGTGGTTTGCCCTGTCCACCGGGCGCGAAATCCCAAAGTTGCGTAGATCCCATCCACCTGGTGAACGGGATCTACGCAACTCTGGGCTTTGGGGGTGTTGGCGCGTTAACGCGATCTGTTTCGTTGATCAGTACCCGTATTCGGCAGTGATCAACGAAATAGATGAGCGAGGGCGCAGCGGCGCCCCTCAATCCACCGCAAACCCGACAACCGGACGCAGCCCCGTGCTCACCGTCCTCGTCGGCGCCAACGACCGCAACCCACCACCGCCCGTCAGCCGCGAGAGGCACCAGCCCCCGGCGAGCGCCATGCGCGACACCGTGCCACCCGCCCACCGAGCCCGGCGGAATCAGCCGCCGAGGCCGGCCAGCATCGTCGTCGTACGCCAGCCGGGCTCGGCCCAGACGGCGGCGAAGACCTCCTGCGGGATCGTGTCCGACCACGCGCCGGTCAGCGCCAGCGAGGAGGCCAGTCTGCCGATCTCGTCGCCCGACATCGCCCCCCGCTCGCCCTCGACGAGCACGATCGTCCGCTCGTCGGCCCAGTCGATGTAGGGCCGGTCGGTCGCGGTCGCACAGACCAGACAGGGGCGCTTGCGGAACTCCTTGAAGGTGGTCCCGGGCAGCAGTTCGCCGAGCAGGACGCGGGTCTCGTCGATGTCGCGCTCCTCGCCACCCGTACGCACCCACGCGGCGATCTCCTCGCGGGTGTCGAGGGGGTTCTCGAGCAGGTTGCTGCCGGAGACCTTGAGGTACCAACGACCGTCGGGATACTGCACCGGCGCCATCACGACACCGCCGAAGACCCGCTCGCCGTCACGGAACTTGAGCATCATCATCGTCGGCATGTCGACCGCGTCGGGTCCGTCGACCTCGGCGAGCACCACGGTGGCCCCGAAGGTCGGCGTGACCAGCGGGCGCGGCAACAGACCGGCGGCGTTCGTAGCAGCACCGGTCGCGGCGACCACGCGGGTGCCGTGCCAGGCACGACCGCTCGCCGCCGTCACGCGTACGCCGTGGGCGCCGGTCTCGAGGGCGACCACCTCGTCCCGGACGATCGTGGCTCCGGCGCGCTCGGCCGCGACGAGCTCGGCGCGCACGAGCTCCCGAGGGTTGAGGATGAAGGCGTCACGCTGGCGCAGTGCCTCGTGTCCGGGCTCGAAGGTCAGCTTCGGGTACGCCGCGGCCAACTGCTCCTCGGACAGGT